>JBBRRF010000337.1:0-2780 GCA_038200885.1 Candidatus Nitrosocosmicus sp. | reverse complement strand
CTGCAAGGTAATAAAGAACGATAATCCAAGAAGAGATATCAAGTATATGATAGGATGTTAGTCTGGCTGTTACAAATGGTTGGATGATAATATTAAAATGATTTATGACCCAGCCTCATATAACTAGAAACTAATGTAAACCGTAGGACTTGGTGGGTATTATTGGAACCGCTTTTTTTATTGATTTGGATAATAATAATGGTGCCTATTTTTCCAATTACTGGAAGAGATGGTCTAATAGGGGAGACAGCGTTGAATAACAAAATTCTTCAAATTGCTTTGATAATTTTACTAGGCATTATTGTACGCCTAAAATTTTCAAAGCAAGATGAGTCAAGCATAAAATGAATTTGAAAAGGTATTCTTTCCACTAAATATCACTTTTTCATTTTTTCTATCTATATAACAATCATAGCAAGATATTGTTTATGGTTATATATCTTCAATTTTATACTAGCATTTAGACTCTGGTTAACTCTTGAGGTAATTATGTAAGGGTTTTTAAAAGAAACATTGGATCCACTTTTGATTGGCAGTAAGATGGTTAATGTTGTTTGAAGACTGACCTTGACAAATAAAATGTTATTGTAATTGTCACCATATACAATCAAGATCTAGCCTTAAAAAATTAAATATGACATGTAAATTAAACAATGTGATAAACATGAAATGCTTTCCATTTAGAGAAAATGTATTTCAAATTAAAAAATGTTGTTATCATATTGATGTTTTCTGATCTTTATTTGGGGCAGATTTTACAGGCGAAATATTGATCTATGAGAAATCGCCTACCTGGGTAAGGATGGCAAAAATTGGACTAGGACTTATTATTTTAACATAGTAAATCATTGTACTGACAAATCCTCTTACAGATCAATATCTATTAGAGTCTTTCATGACTTCTTATTGTTATTTGCAGGAATCGGAAAAATAGTCAGAGGCATAGTATTCTCTGGCAGGTCTCGATTTTTAAGCATCAGTTTTGGAATGAATATCATATCGTTATTTTGATGACACTGGCATATCCCGTCGAGGCAGGTGTATTTGTGGTTACTGTTAGATATTGCTTTGTTGGTAGATGGAATTTCTAGAATGATTCGTGGAATAAGAGTCAAACAGACCAAAGGATGGTCAAAAAATTTTGGTAAAGGTGCAGAAGCCCTCCCAATAATTTTTAAGATCGCCATACTTGTTTATACTGATATAGGTCTTGCCATAGCTGGATTGTTGATAGGAATAGCCCTGCTAATAACAAGTATACAATAATTTCGGCTGGGGTAACCGGGGAACAAAGAAGACCAAAATCTATCTAAATTTTTTTACCATGCTTAAAATTAATTCACTGAGCAGTTTATTCTAGTCATATACTCTGTTATAAGGTGAGTCACAACTACTTATCAATAGTACACTTGTAGAAATATCATAGTTCATTCTCCACGTCGCACGACCTTGCTAGACAGTAATTACCTTAACATTTCACAAAAAATGATTGATTTACTCATATTCAATAAAACCCGGTGATAGTTTAGGTTGTTCATCCAATTCGACACGCAGCTGCCTTAATCTTACTAAAAAAATTTAACCTTCTACCTTTACCAACATACTGCATATTTCTGTTCAAATCTTAGGATGAATTTAACAGTTGACCACGCAGAAACGTTTTTTATTTTTGTAGGGTTCTATTATTATGTGTCCTCAGCCTATGTACTAATAAACTGTGAACTAGGATCGGAGAATGAAATAATAGAGAAAATAAGAAAAGTTCCTGAAGTAGTTGAAGTTTATAGAGTGTTTGGAGTTTATGACATTATTATGAGAATTTCTACCAACGATGTGGAAACACTAAAGGATATTATTGCTTGGAAAATTAAGAATTTGGACAAAGTTCGCTCAGCTTTGACCATGATCGTGACAGAAAGTATAGATAACGATTGACGTCAATGGCGTAATTTTCTCAATAACCTTAATAGTTGATGTTTCAAACAAGGTTAAGTGATCAAAAACTAACATTGATGACGGACCATTACCTTATTAGTTTAAAATATTGCACTTGATTGCCTGACTAGTAATTTCGTCATTTTCTTATGAACCAGTAGAAATCATGTGATAAAAATAAACAAAAGAATTAGTCAATCATTATCATGGACATTAAAAATTTTGAAACCAATGCTAAGAAAAGCTGGCAATAGCTAAAATTACAAAAAAGGAAAGGTCCGAATTTTAGTAAAACATTTTGTAATCACAACACAATTGCGATCAGGGAGGTACTTAGGAGATTGGGAAAAACAGGTGTTTGATTACTATTATCAGCAATTTACTTTCGTTTGGACCAGAATATCTTAGAGCCTATACCAAAATTATTTTTCTGTATATTATCATAAAACAGGAGAATTGTACCAGTCCAGGATAGTTCTTCACCTTCTTTTCATATCATGTGAATAGTTTCCTGAATCTGTTGTGCCTTGAGTTGGTACGCCCTACAACCCATCTTTTAGGAGAATGTTTTTTACGATTTGGTATCGCTATTTATTTTATTTTTTCTTCACTATCCTCACCTTTCTTCTCTTTCTTCTTGATTGGTATATGCAATACATATCCTCGTTTGATTAGTTTCTGTTCTTCTAGTTTGGAATTATATCCATTATCTAAACATAGGTGTTGTATTATGCCTCTTCCTCTTCTTATTAGAGCACTATCAACTACATCAGTTACTAAATTGATATCAGGGGTGCTGGAAGATGAGGATATAACGACAGATAACGGAATGCCTTTCTTATCTG
>JBBRRF010000336.1:0-2783 GCA_038200885.1 Candidatus Nitrosocosmicus sp. | reverse complement strand
ATTTCCTCATATAAGAACGTATAAAATATTGATAACAAGTCAAATTTTACTTTGGAATAGTAAATAGAGGGTTTTCTGACTAATCATGCATAATTATACCTACATAAAGTAAAATTTCATTCTTTAGAGTGAAATATCACCTGGCTCTGACCTGTATAGCACACTACTTATTGCACTTGTAATTGAATCTGCAACTACATCTCAGAAAGAGCATAATATGATCCAGTTTACAATAATGTAAGTTTTCTACCAGCCTTGATCTTTTATTGCCCTTGCTTATTACAAATTATTCTACCAGATTATTGAAAATTCTTAGTTATCATACTTATATCATTAATCGTTGGTTTTCGATCATAACTTTATTTCATTTGGTAAAATATTGATTTATGTTCATAGATGATTTGACAAAAAAGATCCTTTATCCTTCTTTATAGATCTAAAACACTATTGTTATATTCTCATGCTTCCTTTTATTCATGAGGTAAGAAAGGTACGGCCTTATCTTTGTTTAATTTCAATCGGTATTATTCTTCTTTTGAGTATTTTCATTTTGGAAATTTTCATTTTGGAAGTACATGTGATTATTACCTTTAGTACGCTTTGGCACGTTTGCAATCGTTGCTTCATCATCATTGTTGCTATATGACATCAATTACTATTAGGATTCATCTTATATAAGATTATATTAGGTTCTAGTTTCTATGAAGAAACCGCTATTTTGAAAGGTGATCTAATGGGGAGACCTTCTGCAATCACTTGGCTATAGAATTTTTCACCAAATTCAAATGTTGATCTAATCTCTTTTGGACTTTGCGGTATTTTCTGAAGTCAATGTATTTTTGGGTTGATTGGCCTATAATTCAACCATCTGATGATATTTTTACTAGAGTTGGATTTATTCCGGTGCAGGAATCAAATGTGGTTTGTAAATAAAGTCTATCGATGGAATTGCTATCAATCCAGAGTCCAGAACGTCCAAAAATCAATCAATTATTGCGCGTCGATCGATATACACTGAATTTCCTATTCTGATCTCGTAGACTGGATTTTACGGTATAGTCTACATATTTGTCTATACTCTCTTGACATATGTTTGAATCATAACTTGTCACCTTTGTGGGGTAAAACAGCGACGCATTTTGAGAGGACTTTTTCAAATTCTAGTGAATCAAGACGCCTTTATCGATAGCCAGAAATTACTATTGTCTAGTAATTTTCCAACCATTAATATATTTGTAGGGCGGATAATAAGTAATGAACGATGCTAGTTTTCAGTTATTAATATGTAAAAATTGTACACATTCAAAGAAAGAACACAGGGATGAACCTAATGGTCCAAAATTTTACGACCACAGGTGTCTTTTATGTAAGTGCCAACAATTTACATGACCTTTCTTTCCCTGTTTTTCTTAAAATAAATGTAAAAAAAATGCTGTCATTGTATTAACATGAAGATGGGGTCAGGGTCAAAAGGTGTCTCCCAAAATGAATTACATCAGACAAATTCTTTCTGAAATTATTGATATCATATTATAATATTATATTCATACTTCAAATAATTTTGCTGTGTTGTCATTAACATGAAAAGATCTAGTTATCAATCTACCAAATATGACCTTGGTTGTGTGTCAAGCATGTAGTTATTTTTTAATGAAACTTATTTGACCATTTGTCTCTAAATTTGATGTTTCTATCTCATGTATGTCTCTATTCCAGCCAATCGCATAAAAGATTGATACTCTTTAATACCTATTCTCGCTTTTATCATTCCTTCCTCATCCATCTGCCCATCCTTGACCAATTCTATGACTTCTGGATTTATTATTTTCTCCATCCTTTTGTTTTTGGCACTTACATAATCTAACAGCTTAAATACTACGATGATGATAACCAAGACAGTAACCATAGATAGTATAGGTGTGTCACTATTGATCATAGGTTCTGCCACAATGTTTCCAAGGCTCAATATCATTATTAATTGATAAATGGTTAATTGACTGACTCCTTTACTTCCAATCCATTTTATTACAAAAAGAAGAATTCCAGATACAATCAAAGTCCTCATGATGATAGATAACATTAATGCAGGCTCAAAACTCAATGCGGTATTCAAATATTCTAAAAATGATACAACAATGTCCATTTTATCGATTCATCGTGAAATAGGAGTGACCTTTGATATAGATTTAATTTCGCCTCTTTCAAATAGTTTGAACTTATCCTTATCTTTTTTTCAGGTCTATTATCCCCTCTTTAATCTATTCCTTCTTTCAGGCAGATTGGCAAAGGGTCATCTGTACAGTCGTCAAAGGATGAGTTGAATTGAATTGATAATCACTTTGTGAGTAAAATATGACTGGTTACAATTGAAGAAAAGGATAAGCTTTGTTGAAGTTTCAGTGACAAATAAATGATATTGCGATAGTCGATATGAAGTCTTAAAGCCCATCTCACTATAAAAACAATCTAAAATTAATTTGTAATAAATCCTTGTCGGTAGAATATGGTAATTACGAAATCTCGATTATGTAGTTAGAGGAAATTGTTGACATGAAAAGTGAGACCTATTGACGGAGCTACTGTATTTTCTGTATAGAAAAATGTTATGAACAATCTCGTGTTATCATTTTTAAATTAATGTCTATAGTATTTATGAGATGTATGGTCTTAAAGGCTCTGTTAACAGTCATGGAAACACAAAGATATTTTCTCCATGTAAACTGATTATGCTTGTTTTGTTCATGTGTTTTTTATTGTAGTCGCAGGTCCAATCAGATACTACT
>JBBRRF010000335.1:0-2801 GCA_038200885.1 Candidatus Nitrosocosmicus sp. | reverse complement strand
TGGGTGTTAACAAGCACAATTTACAAACGTATTCAAAAACATTTCAGTTTATTCATAACAGTAAAAGAACCAAGAAAAGAGAGGAAAGGTTCATGGAAGTACTTTATAATTAGCAGCTGAAACATTCAGAAATATGAGCGATTACAATTACAGTACTTTTTTACCAAATTTGGCAGTAATCTGCTCAAATATACGGGGGGGATGGAGGGAGGGATGACTTAGTTGGATGGAATTCGGTGGTTATTAAAAGCTGCAATAATAATGACTTGATTGATGAATATTTCTATAACGTTATTTACAAAAACTGTATCTGTTGATTATTAAATCCTCTCATTACAATGAGTTTTTATCTCGTTACTAGCCTTCTTTGTTAGAACTATTATTATCAAAACTGCTGGCTGAATCAACCAGTGGTAGACTGAATGAGAATGTTGCACCCTTCTCGTTTTGGGGATTATTTTGAGCCCAGATTTTTCCATGATACATATTTATAATTTTCCTACAAATATACAGTCCTAGTCCTGAACCATAAAACGATTTGGTCGTAAATTTGGTGAACAGTTTATGCAATATCTCGGGATGTATTCCGTCTCCATTGTCTTTAAAATGGACAATTACCTCATTTCCTTTCACATCAAAGGTTATAGATATTAATCCTTTCTGTCTTTCGGGAACGAAATTGATAGCATTGTCTATTATGTCGGTCATCACCATTGAAATGTGTATCTTATTGGAAAAGACTCTGTGCTCTTGTTCAAAGCCTTGACAATCAAAATGGATTTGTTTTGTATGCGATCCAGTTGACCTTTTCATACTCTGAAATCTCACCTTGTAGTTGTCAACTATATCTTTAACAAGTGAGTTCAAGTCAAAGATTTCTCTCGGAGTATTTGATAGAAAGCCTTCGAGCTTGGTTACAGCAATGACATTTTCGACAAACCTGTGTAACCTGGCCCCGTTTTCAGTTACTCTCTCAAGCAGCTCTCTGCTCTCTTTTTCTCTTGTATGGTTTTGTACTATCTCGGTCAAACCAAGCATGGACTGAAGTGGAGTACGTAGTTCATGAGCTACAATATCTATAAATTCTCTTTGCATCTTGTCATGGGTCTTGAGTTGTTCGTATGATTTTTCAAGGAGATTAAAAATCTTTACATAATCCCAAAGGGTATCAAATATGGTTGCATATGACTTTGATATTTGTGAACTATTTGAATAGGAAGACATGTCTATATAGTCAAGTACATTGTCAGACAGACTTTCTTTTGGTTCTACCACAACAGACTTTGATCTGTCGACTATAACCATTCCCATCTGTGGCCTAATGCTTTTTTGGTGTACAGCCCTTATCGTCATGTTTTCAATGACATCTGTTGTAAATTCGTATACTTTTCCACGGCTGTCCAGCTCTTCGACATGCTTCCTTGTGATAAACAAATGATACTTGCTCTTTCCTACCTGTACGGCGATTTTCCCACTGGGTATTTTGATCTTGTCTGTCAAAAGTATCTTGATGACCAGTTTTTTTCCTCGTGATACTTTCCTTATGTGATCAAACATCCCAGCGTTAACTTGTCTCTCAAATGCATCAAAGGAGGGAAGTATTCCCAATATTTCATCATTAGCCGACAAAATCAAATCTTTAATCAGACGAATTGTCTTGTCCGAATTTTCAATTGTCTCTATGACTGGTATCTCCTTATCATTTTGAATTAATCCAATTATCTCTTCTGCCGACCTACTCTCATTCCACAACCGTTCAAACATCAACTTGAAGCGTTTAATAAATAATGGGTTGTTACTGTAAAGCAGGCTTTCGGCCAGATCTTCATACCCCATTCGCTCTATAGTGGCCATGATATTAAAATCAGTAACTGCAAAGTATATTGGAGGTTCCTTCTTTAAGTGTCGTACTTGTATGTTTAAATCGATATACTTTTTCACCAAATCTAAGTTGTTTTTTGATATTTCAACTAATGCCCTTATGCCCCTATGAGCCAGTATCTTTTTCCCTTCTCGCACTTGTTTTACCAGCTTTTGAAAAAAATCATGTCCAACATCAAGGCCTTCTGTTGAGGCAATCATGTCAATCTCTTTTGCATCGTATAGAATCTTCTCTAACTCGGACTCATCTAACGATCCTTCAGATCTGCTCAAAATCTCTGTCTTGTAATTGATGGGTCGACCTTCTTCAATCTCTCTGATCTTCTTAATTGCAGAAACAGCATTTTTCCACATTGTATCAAATATATATTTTCCTTGAGCCACCATCTCTTCTGCGTTGCTGTAAATCACCTCAGTCAATGGCTCTCCTTCCATTAGGACAGTAGTGGCCATGTACTCTGATTCGTTAATCGCAATCCCTCCCTTCATTCCGTCCATGTGACGTAATTCAGTCACTAACTGGAGCAGTTCCTTGCATTGGCCAATATTATCTAGCGTGACTTCGGTGATGCACCTGATTGTACCCCCTCTCTTTAAGATGTCAATATAGCCTTCGCGATATTGAGGGATTCTTACGACTATTGAAGGTGCTTTGTGATCAAACGTAATGTCCATCCTTGATTTAGTGTTACTCATAAATTTAACACCTTTTTCTACCACATTTTTGGATCCATAAAGGATGTTGGATTTCTTCTTTTGCGGTTGGCTATCGATTAATTTTACTCAAATAATCTAGATTCGGAGATATATAATAATATTTTCGTCCTCGAGATGGCTCTGACTTTATGAAAATCTTTTTCTGCCATGGTAACCATTACAAGGATAGGTTCAAAGTTTACATGCTCCGTATGAGAGCGAGG
>JBBRRF010000334.1:0-2801 GCA_038200885.1 Candidatus Nitrosocosmicus sp. | reverse complement strand
GTTCTTCTGTAATACTAGTATAAATTATATTATCAGGAGATCCATTTAATCGTTTGATAAAATATAATTCTCCAAGAGAAGTAAGATCAAAAGTTATACCATCTTTCATAAAAGTTTTCAGAACTGTTGGATTAAAATTGGCTTTAACAGAATAAGCAACTTTTACATCCCCTTTGAATTTCTTATAGGCATGATGGAGTTCTAATAATTTATCATGTAATGTCTTTTCATCTACAAAATACAAAGGTGTACCATATCTTTCCGCCAAAATATTAATCTCTTTGTTTGAAAGAAAACGTTTAGTATGAGGTAACGTTACTTTATTATGAAAAACCTGTATTACATTTTCTACCATTCTTTTTGTGAAATTTATTCATATAGACTATACTTAAAAACATTGCCCTTTAAAATATTTTTATTTTATTTATTTTATTAATTTATTTATATTATCATTATTATTTATATAAAAAAATGTTATGAAATAAATCCTTCTATAATAAAAATAAAAAAATGAAGATATTATCTATAATATGGGACTGTCAATTTTTCTCCAGATCGATTTTCTTTTTGTCCTTTAATCTTTTTAATCGCATCTTCAAAATGCTTCATTGTGACATGGGCTTCTGCAGCATGTTTAGTAGCATCCTCTGGACTGCTATATTTTTGAAGATATTCGTGTAGGACTATAGAGACAGCAGTATTAACAACAGAACTTACATCTGCTCCGCTAAATCCATCTGTGAGTTCAGCAATTTTTTCAAAGTCAATATCTTTAGAAATAGGCGTATCAGAAGAATGAATTTCTATTATTTTTTTTCTTGTAGTTTTATCAGGTAATGGTACATATACTATTCTATCAAACCGTCCTGGTCTCAATAGGGCAGGATCGATCATATCCGATCTATTAGTAGCAGCAATAGTAACTACACCATTTAAAGAATGAATACCATCCATTTCAGTCAATAATTGTGAAACTACTCGTTCGGTCACCATACTGTCACCGCCAAGTCCTCTTACTGGCGCAATGGAATCAACCTCATCAAAGAAAATAACACAAGGAGCAGCTTGTCTGGCACGTCTAAATATCTCTCTTATACCACGTTCAGATTCTCCAACCCATTTAGAAAGAAGCTCCGGACCTTTTACACTGATAAAATTAGCTTCAGATTCTGTTGCAACTGCTTTAGCAAGCATAGTTTTTCCGGTACCTGATGGACCATGCATAAGAATTCCTTTAGGTATTGAATGACCTAATTTTGTATAAAGATCAGGATACCTCAATGGCCACTCTACTGCTTCTTGCAGTTCTCGTTTAACTTCATCAAGCCCACCAATATCATTCCATTTGACATCAGGAGATTCCAAATAAACCTCTCTCATAGCAGAGGGCATCACTTCTTTTATTGCATTATCAAAATCAGATTTGGTGATTATCAATTTTTCTAGTGTTTCAGGAGGGATTTTTTCATCTTCTAGATTAAGTTCTGGCAATAATCGACGCAGGCATTTCATGGCGGCCTCTTTACATAAATATTCAAGGTCTGCACCAACAAATCCATGTGTTACAGATGCAATTTTTTCTTGATTAACATCAGAATCTAAAGGCATGTTTCTTGTATGAATTTGAAGAATTTCCAGTCTACCGCGTTTGTCAGGTACTTTAATTTCTATTTCTCTATCGAATCTACCAGGTCTTCTAAGAGCAGGATCAATAGCATTGGGTCTATTAGTAGCAGCGATAACAATGACTTTACCCCGGGCTTCAAGACCATCCATTAAAGACAATAACTGGGATACAACTCTTCGCTCAACTTCCCCTGTTACTTCCTCTCTCTTTGGTGTAATAGAATCTATTTCATCGATAAATACTATTGATGGAGCTTTTTCTTTGGTTTCCTTAAATATTTCACGAAGTCTTGCTTCCGATTCACCATAGAATTTACTCATGATTTCAGGACCAGAAATACTGATAAAGTGAGCATTACTCTCATTCGCTACTGCTTTAGCAAGTAATGTTTTACCTGTACCAGGAGGACCATAGAGCAACACACCCTTTGGTGCTTCTATACCAAGTTTTTCAAATATTTCAGGATGGCGTAAAGGCAATTCAATCATTTCACGTACTTTTTGAATTTCGTCTTTTAATCCTCCAATGTCTTCATATGTAACTTGAGGCACACCACGCAGTGTTTCACCACGTTCAGATATATGGAAGACCGTTTTTTGTGTAACTAAAACGGCATCGACACCAGGTCCCGGTGTAACACCTATAACTTGAAATGTAAGTCTGCCACCAAAATAAGGTACCATAACATTATCCCCTTTAATCAATGGAACACTTTCAAGAGCATCAGCTAAATATCTCTCATCAATTGGAGGAATAGCTTCTAAAGGTGCAACAACGACTTTTTCTGCAGGAACAGCTTTAATCTTTCTGACAACAACTGCATCACCAATAGCTATACCTGCATTGTTTCTAACCAGACCATCAACCCTGATTATACCCTTACCTTCATCTGAAGGATAGAGAGGCAAACATTTTGCAACGGTTTTGCGCTTTCCTTTTATTTCAACAACATCTCCTGTAGATGCACTTAATGAATCCATAGAATCATAATCAATTCTAGCAACTCCACGGCCTACATCTCGTGTATAAGCTTCAAGCACCTTTAAAGTTGTGGTGTTTTGGCTCACAGAAACTATTACAATATAACTCCTTATAACTTTATTATCAAAACAAATGAAAAATATCTGAATTGGTTAATTATAACGCTTTTGATAATTCCATTTATTACAACAAT
>JBBRRF010000333.1:0-2818 GCA_038200885.1 Candidatus Nitrosocosmicus sp. | reverse complement strand
ACCGACTTTTCATTAATTTTTGTCCATGCAACTTTGAGTGTAACCATCTTACCCTTTGGTAATGTAATCTGCACATCTTCGACACTCTTTCCCGTTAAGAATGTAATAAGAGCAGATTTGGAAGCAGCAGCAGCTGAGGTTCCAGTGGTATAACCGGTTTTAAGTTGGCCTCTTAGTTTTTTTTCTTTAACTTCTTGAGGAAGATCCTGTTCGCTTTCCGCGATCGACAAATCATTAGAAATTTTCTGATCCGACTCGCTCAATATCCTTCATCGACTATAAATACCATGAAAGCATATCAAAAGAAACTTTATGGTTATTTAATTGACACGAATGCTTTTCAAAGCTTCCGCTTTATCTGTTTTTTCCCAACTAAAGTCAACATCCCTTCTTCCAAAATGTCCATATGCAGATGTCTTTTTATAAATTGGTCTATTCAGATCGAGAGTTCTAATGATGCCAGCTGGGCTAGTATCAAATATTTCTTTAACCTTAGCCTCTATTTTTTCTTCGTCTATCTTTGATGTCCTAAACGTATCAACCATAATTGACACGGGTTTTGCTACACCTATAGCATATGCAATTTGAACTTCACATTTAGTAGCCAATTCTGCTGCCACGATATTTTTAGATATGTATCTGGCCATGTAGCATGCAGATCTATCCACTTTAGTTGGATCTTTGCCTGAGAAAGCTCCTCCCCCATGCCTTCCCATCCCTCCGTAGGTATCAGCAATGATTTTTCTTCCTGTCAATCCCGTATCGCCAGGTGGTCCCCCAATAACAAATCTGCCGGTAGGATTGACAAATACCTTTGTTTCGGAAGTAATCCAATTTGAGCAAACGGGATTTATTACAAATTTAGTAATTTCCTCATTAATTTGTCCTTGAGAGATTTCAGGAGAATGTTGGGTTGACAACACAATAGTATCAATCGACTTTGGCTTGTTGTCCTCATATAGAATTGAAACTTGTGATTTGCCGTCTGGTCTAACCCAATCCAATTCCTTTTTCTTCCTTACTTCGGATAAACGCAATGATAAATTATGAGCAAGTGTAATGGGCAAAGGCATAAACTCGGGGGTTTCGTTTATCGCAAACCCAAACATGAGTCCTTGGTCACCTGCTCCCTGCTCTTTTAATTCATTTGATGTAACTCCAATGGAAATATCTGGGCTTTGTTCATGAAGTGAAACTAAGACCGAACACGTATTTCCATCAAATCCGTATTCGGGTTTATTATAACCAATATCGTTTATTTCATTTCTTACAATATCCTGGACATCCATCCTGTGGGTAGAAGTTACTTCCCCTGCTACTATGACTACCCCCGTAGTCGTCATGGTTTCTACTGCTACCCTAGCATTTGGATCATTGCTTAGAAATGAATCAAGAATGGAATCAGAAATTCTATCGCATATTTTATCAGGATGTCCTTCTGTTACACTTTCAGATGTAAATATATATTTTCGTGGTTGCATTATTATCATTAATCAAGAATTCAGAAATTGTACTAATTATTAGAATTCTTTCTCTAATTTAATGAAGAGCACGTTATTACCCCTTATAACGACTTTACCATAATTTGCCAACAGATCAGATCCATCAAATTCTTCTGCATCAACTAGAATCAGATTCATATAAGAATCTACATTCGACATTTTGCCTCTATATTCGATTTCGCTTTTTAACATTACAGCAACTTTTCTGTTCAAAGAACGCTGTAAAACATTTAATGGTCTCTTCGTAGGTTGTTGTGAAGGTGATGCTGCCATATTGTTATTCAATTGTGAAAAGACCCTAGGCTACAATAAAAAGCTTCCTCTACGAAATGATGTCTAACAAATCAATATTTTTATTTATGAAAGAATATCTAAACTCATAGAATCAGAAGTAAAAAAATTAGATGGTCTTTTGCTCAAATTGACCCAAAATGGCACACTTATCGAGTTGGTTGGTAAAAAAGGTGCTGGCAGAACCCACCTGGTTTACTTGATATGCTCATTAAATAGCATACGAAGTAAAAAAACATTATATCTAGATGGATCAGGAAATTTTAGGCCCGAAGTAATTAATGAATATCTTCTAAAGATAGCAAATGCTAACGATGAGGAACTAAAAAAATTTTTGAAAAAGATAACATATCAAAGAATCTATGAAGCAGATAAACTAATCCTTCTTTTGAAAAGAATTAAGATATTAGAGATAGATTGTGTAATTTTTGATGATGTGATCCCCTTGTTTCTTTACAATCAGAATAAGAACATCAGACAAGAGGTTAGAAGATTCATTAGAGAAATAGCCTTGATTTCCATAACCAAAAAGATAAGCATTGTTTTTACAAGTACCCTAATTGAGAAATTTGAGGAAACTAGTTTTGAAAGAATAAATTATGAACTTTTTTATCACGATATCATCAGGTATGTTCACATCAAAGCAAGTATCAAAAGAAATACCCAAAATACGATCGAATGTGAATTTATTCATCCCAAACATATGATCGATTCAAGACTATCAATTAACTTGGATAAGCTTTAACATCATTGGATTTAAAACATAGTGGAAATTATTATAGTAAAAAGTAGTAGATTTAAAGAATGATAGAATCATAAGAAATCATTATGTATTCTTTTACGGTAGTTGAAAGAAGAAACCAAAAGAATGTATAATTATAATTATAAAACCAACTACAACAAAGTAGTTATCATAGGACTTGGCCAACTTGGTCTTCCAGTTGCAAAATATGTTAAAGAACATGGTTTTGATACTTTTGGATATGATATAAATCAAAAAACCATGCAATCAGCTGAAGCCAATT
>JBBRRF010000332.1:0-2832 GCA_038200885.1 Candidatus Nitrosocosmicus sp. | reverse complement strand
ATACTCAGAGTATTTTGATTCAATTTCACAGTATATATTGTCAAACTGCTTTACCGATAAGCCAGTAAAGGATTTAAAAAGATGTGGTTTTCTGGATAACCTATCATAGGATAGCAAAGAAAGTACAGGTTTGTATGAGAGTGAAGGAAATATAGCTGTTTGGACTAATTACGCAAGAGATCTATTATTGGAGAAAACATACGAGATGGGTCCTGATAAAGCTAACATACCAGCAATAGCTAAAAGTAGACATATTCTCGGTAAATTATTTTTATTATCCATTAATAAAATGGAGTTTGAAGCTACATAAAGGATACTCACATTCTCTAGAATGAGAATTAGACCGTCATTCCATGCTAATAGTGAATACGGATGGATAAGATTTGATATTAAATTGCATTAGAACCATACCACCACTAGGGACTTGATCCCCACGGATGAGGACAGTTACCCGGCCATACAAATTTGCTCAACAAGGGATAAGACTGCATTCCTATGGAATTGCCTCTTTTATAGACAAAGGAATATTATCGGTATGTCCTTCAGATGTTATGTTGATCGGATTAAGTCCATGACTTTCCAGTAACTGTGAACCATTTTTGGAAATTACAATATTTACAAACGAGATCGCACCGTCCATATTCTTAACAGTCTTTGGAATAGTGATTGAAAAGTCAACTGGTTCCCCATAAATTGTTTTTTGATCAGCCTCCAAAGTGTAATTTGCACGTTTGTAAAAATCAGAATATGTGGGATCACCAAGATTGATCTCATTGGGTAAAGTGATGT
Organism: Candidatus Nitrosocosmicus sp.; assembly: GCA_038200885.1. GTDB lineage: Archaea > Thermoproteota > Nitrososphaeria > Nitrososphaerales > Nitrososphaeraceae > Nitrosocosmicus. The sequence goes on along the minus strand of JBBRRF010000332.1, from coordinate 2,043 downwards.
AGGGAAGATCTCGTGATATAGCCTCATGCTTGTATGCTATGACTGCATCCAATGAACCCGTTTCTAACACTGTCTTAAGCGTTTCTTCGGGAAATATCTGTTTGGGATTTCTATCCTCTCCAAATATTCTATTCTTGATAGATGAATCATTGTAATAGGAAGTTGCTAATTCAGCGGTAATGATTCCATAATATCCTTTTGGATCCAACTCAGGATCTGTTCTACCCAATTTGAAACCATCCTGAGAAACAACTTCATACCATGGAATTTCACCCATTCTTGCTCTATCTAAATCACCAAAGTGTGGACTATTGGGCGAGTAAGCAATAACAATTTCAGCTGATCCAAATTTTAAAAGCCAATCTACTAGAGGAGGAGTAGTAGTCATTAGCCTTGTCATTGGTACCGTTCCAGCACTAACAAATACATCAGGTGTTCTGAATCCATCCTCAATCAAATTTGAAACGTGAACAGACCCTTTCCCTTCTCCGACGTATGGGTATCCCGATTCACTTTGAAACGCAGGTCCAATTACATCTTCAAATATCTTTACAAGGGATCCAGCATACATCACAAAGACTTTATCTTGATTACCGCCAGTTACAGTTCCTTCTGCATTTGAAAATTCACCTAGTAAATGTACTGAATATAATACAATGATAACAAAGAGTATCGAGAATAAACTATTCGGCTTCTTGTTCATCGCTAAATAATTAATCACAATATTAAATATAAGAGCCCTGCTACCACTAGGAACATAATCTCTATGGATGAGAACTTGTAGAATTATTTAGGCATGTCTTTTCAATACAAATCAAACTTCATAATTGAATCAAAGGATTTCGTTAGAAATACCGTATATTGGTTAAACATTGTTAATGAGATTCCTTTGAATAATTTGTTTATATGTTTCCGTTATCACACAATATGTTAATCATTATGAAAATAAATAAGGGAAATACATACAATTATCATTTAATTGCAGCATTATGTCTAGGTTTAGGAATAGATAGCATACTATTTCTAATCTCAAATCATTTAAACTATGCATACAGTGAATCACCTTATCTTATAAAGAGTAAACTAAATGGCTTGGTTCTTGATATTTGAGCATCAGATTTCCATCCTGGTGTTTTTATACAAACTTGGACACAAAATAATGCTTTGAATCAACATTGGATTTTAGAAAAATTTCCTGAAAGTACATCTAATAACTCTTCCAATGTGACCAATTGAATACACACGGGTCACCGAATTGTAACACCGTAATTATCTATTTCAGGGTCAAGGGAGTTTAATATAATATCCGTAATAGAATTGCTAATTGTAACTCCGCCAATCAATATTAGGTGATAGACAGCAGTAGTAATAGGCTTGATATGTTGATATGTTGATATGTTGATATGTCACAATACTGTTATGATGTTTGTTACTCCTCATTCAGACTCGTTATTATGAATGGGTTTTAAATGGTCTCTTATCACTTCCTTCAGAGTTCCTTTTACTTCTTTAACATTTTGTTTATATAGTGTCATTTTTCCGTCTTCTTTGGTACAATAAATATTGACATGCCACACATCGTTATTGATAGTTGGAAAATCAGAACGAAAGTGCGCACCTCTACTTTCTTTTCGCATAAAGGCACTCCTTATTATCGCTTCGCATACAGCCAAAGATGACCTGACTTCCAAAGTCGTAATGAGATTCTTGATGTAGTTATCATTACTTAATTCATTTTTTGATAGTATCCGAACCTGAGAATAAAACCTACCCTTTAAAGTTAGAATTTTTTCTAACCCTTTTTGAAGATTTGTTGCGCTTCTTACTATTCCTGCAACTTGATCCATCAGATCTTGTATTTCTTTGCGAAAACTTAATGGTTCATCCAATACTACAAAAAAATTGCTGTGTTGCATGATTCATCCTGATTACAAATAATCTTTATTTAACGTCTTGTCTAAAGAGACAAAAACTTGTTATATAGCGACGCTTTTAGCATCAGCTCTTGCTTCATGTTTTCCATTTTGATGGAATAAACATATT
>JBBRRF010000331.1:0-2855 GCA_038200885.1 Candidatus Nitrosocosmicus sp. | reverse complement strand
TAATTGGCTTCAGCTGATTGCATGGTTTTTTGATTTATATCATATCCAAAAGTATCAAAACCATGTTCTTTAACATATTTTGCAACTGGAAGACCAAGTTGGCCAAGTCCTATGATAACAACCTTATCATTTTTAAGGGTGTTAAGCCTTTGGGCATTTAACTTGTTAGATGTAAGTGGATTAGTGGTGCTAAGGACACTATCTGAATAACTAAACTGTTTTTGTGTCTCCAAACACCTGTCGTCTAAAGACTGGTCATTTTCCTTCCTCCATGGAATCATGATTTATCTTACTCATACTCCTTAATAAATTAAACTGACTGGTCAGACATGTTTATTAGTATCCGGGCCTAATTTAATTTGGTCGTGTATAAACTTAATTTTAATTCCCAAGAACTTGCTTCAAAGTCTTTTTTACGGTTTAGAATGCGGATTACATCTTTTCATCATGTAATAAGAAATCATACTAGAGAATTTCAAATTATTAATAATTACACTAAACCTACAGTATTGTGCTCCATAAGCTTTTTATTAAAAAAAAGTGGAAAATCAAAAATGTCTCTTATTGAAGTAGTAAACCTTAGAGGATACACATATTCTTACAGAAATCTTGAAATGGGTGAACGTTAATGTGTCCAAAGGTAACATCTCAACATAAGCAAGAAGTACGAGGTAGGATTATCCAATCAGCAATTGAATGCTTTTCTAAAAATGGATTCGATCGAACTCGAATGGATGAGATATCTCTTTTGGCCAATTTAAGTAAAGGAACATTATATAATTATTTTGATAATAAAGAAGATTTGTTTAATGCAATTTGTGAGGATAGTCTTGACCTACTAAAAATTCAACTTGATCAATTATTTACTAATAGTAGGGATGACCTAATATCCAATGCAGAGTTATTTTATGAAAACTTTCAAAAAATACAAAAGGAAGGAAGTGCAAAGGTCTTTTTTGAGGCTTTATCAGAATCAACACGCAATCCAAAATTAAAAACAATTTTGTTCAAGCATAGACTCAAAATCTATAAAGTTGTTGAAAACTATTTACAGATCCAATGTGACAAGGGGTTTATTAAAGGTGATATTAACTTAACCTATGTTGCCTCAGGAATGGTGTCTTTGTTTGACGGTATTACTGCAGGCAGTCTCTTTGGGATCCCTGAAGATTACAATAAGAATATTTGGGCCGTAACGATAAAAACGATATTGTCAAATTTAAACTAGTACCAAATCAAAACTAGAAAGTTGGCATATCAATTTCAAGCGGAGCGATTTCAATTCATATCGATTAATCTGTAATAATTTATAACCTATTACATCATTAAGACGACTGTGTCTTTATTGCCTTTTAAAAATAAAGTTCCAAGAATAAATTCCGATTGTTTTATTGCACCGAATTCTGTGATTATCGGTGACGTAGAAATAGGCTCTCGTACATCGATTTGGTTTGGTACTGTTCTTAGAGGAGACGTCTTTCACATCAAAGTTGGATATAATACCAATATACAAGATAATAGTGTTGTGCATGTTACCACTAATAAATATCCAACCATCATTGGCAACAATGTTACTATTGGTCATTCGGTGACACTTCATGGTTGTTCAATAAAAGATAACTCGCTGGTTGGAATTGGTTCAATTGTAATGGATGAGTGCGAGCTTGGAGAATGGTCTATAATTGCTGCAGGATCCGTGGTTAAGCCAAACACTAAGATTCCCTCAGGAAAACTTTGGGGGGGATTGCCCGCAAAGGAAATCCGTGACATACATGACAAGGAACGAGAATGGATAAAAGAGTTATCAAATAATTACTTAGAATTATCAAAACAATATTTGAGTATATAAAGAGGAACAAGCATATATTGGCCCTGTTAACTTAAGCATTTGAAAAAGAGTAAAGTCGAGTTGTCAGTGGACTAAACGAGACAATGCCGCCAAGATTCTTGTATTTTGAGCACGATTTATGACCTTTTGTTCTGAAATGGTTCATCTTAATCGATATGAAATATTGAAGTATTTGAAAAATCACCTTAAGTTAACAGGGCTCATATATTTTTCAAATTTATACACTGTGAATCAAATTTCTCCCTACTTACGAATACTCAAATCTAATCCCTAAAACCAGCCTGCATATGTTAGAATACTAGTAATGCGTTCTAGTAGAGTTTTATTATATAACTAAATAGGTTGATTTTGTTTCTTTTATTTTTATTGAACATGATGTTGTACTATTGATGAAGTAATCAGTTATCAAACTGCTTTATGGGATTAGCTAGGATCTTCAATAATGCTAAAGATTATACCATTTAATCTACTATTAATATTCTTAGTAGTGGTAGTAACAGGTACAGGTACACAAGCAATCTTTAATCAAAACGTATTAGCACAAAACTCAGGTGAAGACAGTTCCCGTGGATTAAATTTTGATAGTCTATTCGGAAGTAGCAAAGAAGGTTTCAGTTTCGGTGACTTGTTCCCATTCGGTGATTCTAGCACTTCGAGTTCTCAGGATGAGTCATCATCGCGGGATGATGGCTCTGCTTCGAGTTCTCAGGATGAATCCGCAGCTACTGATCCATTGGGTGGAATCGATCTTGTATTTCCGTTCAATGATATTCAATTTCCAAAAACACAATCTGATACACCATCTGAAGATGCAAGCTCCACAAGTCCAGACGACAATAGTAAATCTGTATCTCCTCAGGATGAATCAGCTTCTGACGATAAAAAGACAACAAGCTCTGAAGATGACGACAGCACCAAATCAAGCTCTGACGATAAAAAGACAACAAGCTCTGAAGATGACGACAGCACCAAATCAAGCTCTGACGATAAAAAGACAACAAGCTCT
>JBBRRF010000330.1:0-2864 GCA_038200885.1 Candidatus Nitrosocosmicus sp. | reverse complement strand
TTAGACTGGCAGATGCAAGACCGGCTACCAATTTATCGGAAATTTTTCCTTCCCTCTTCGTTAAATAAGATCCTAATACTATCCCTATGGCTATTACAGTTATAGATGAGGTAGTAAACAACAAAATTGTATTTGGCAGTTTTTCAATTATTAGTTCATTTACGCTGCTTGAACCATCATTGGTAGTAAAAAATCTCGAATTACCCAGGTTCAATGTAATGATTTGAAGGAGACTATTGCTGATTTTTTTTGGAGAATACCAGGGCTCGTCTAACCCCAGACTTTTAGTTTGGATACTAATTTGTTTATCAATGATTGCCTGCCTTTCCTGTGGATCTTGTAGCTGGTTTAGTCTTTGATTTTCAGATATCGAGTCGGATAGAGAATTAGTTACCTGCATTCGGATATTATCTATCATTATTTTGTCAATAGTCGAACCCAAAAGGAATATTGTAACTAATAATGTGATAATTAAGACTAATATCAAAATTGAAATTTTTTTTAATAGATAAATGATGATAGTCATCAAGGCAAAATCGTCTGTATCATTTTATTGAACCATACTCAAGGTCGGGCAATCAAGGTTTTTTCTTGGATGAGTGGTTTTGGTGACTCTGCAGAGGTAATGATAAGCTTTATTTTTGCTGGACCCGGTATCAATTCTTTTGTCTGACTTGCATTCAAAGATATGGCAACAGTTCCAGATTCATCCAATTGAGTTTGAAGTTGACCTTTATTGTTAGATTGATTAGTAAAGGTATTATTTATCACAGAAGAACCTTCAACCACGATCTTATTATTTCTGTCAGAAATGAAATAACCAATGCTCCCCTTCAAACTATTTGTATCATTAGATAGATTTTTAATATTTACCTGTAAGTTAAAATCAAAAGGATCACCTATTTTTATGAACTTTGGAATATTCATACTATCAATGCGTAGTTCAGGAGGGTTTTCGTATTCAGAGTATATCCCTGTTTTGAACGGGTATGTGGCATCTCTAAAGGCTTGTAAGGTTACAACCCCTCCTGTAGGATTGAAAGTTTCCAAATAATAAGGCCCATTCCCAATGACTGCATTGTGATGAATTGTAATCCAATCTATTGACGACTTGTAGCGTTCAAGTGCATACTCCAAACTTACCAAACCTTTTAACGGATTGGGGATATATTTTTCATTAGACATCTCAATCAACTCTTGTTTTATCATTTCAGATTGCACTGGAAGATTCAGAGATAGCTGATCTATATGTTTAATATTAGCGTCAGATTTTGAATAAGATAATTTACTATCAGCAACCAATCGTTCTGTTGCAGCCGTAATTTCCCAAGGTTCAGTGGACCATAAAGTCCCGTAAGAAGGAACTAAATTTTTGTCATAATGCCAGAGATCAACATAGGTATCAAAAGTATTGTTGTCATAGAACTTTATCCCCTTAATTAGAGATAGAGTAGGAAAAATTAAACTTGAATATTCAGCATCGAATGTTTTATCATTGTTTTTAGTATCAGTTGACCATTCGAATGGAAAATAATAAGAGTACAAGAGATCGTACTTATCCATAAGTTTCCCATTATGCCATTTTGAAAATAAAGGTTCCATCGTAACTTTGGTTAAAGCAGAATTACTTTGATTTTTGTTTTTATCCCAACTTTGTTTGTAGGGGTTCCATGCAACGGCATCGCTTGGAACTACGACAGTATCGGTAGGTCCTTTTGAAAACAGCTGGGTCCATTTGTTCCTAGAAGGTTCAGGGTCGCCGGCATATGGATTAGATATCGTCGGAGTGTCAGCGACAAGTGAATAAATAATCCTACAATAAAAGTCCGTGCAACCCTTTACATTATTCCAGGCCCCTTGATATACCTCCTTCATCCCTATATTGAGCGTAGAATTATCGGTATCGTGTTTTATAGCATTTATCAATGATAATTTGTTAGCGATACCAGCAGAATAGTCATTTATTAGCCCACCAATTTTTGATGAGGCTATGTATGGATCAAAGGATCTCGCAAAAAAGAGGCGCACCGCTTCTTGCAAACCTACAGACTCCGCTTGTTGCAACAAACTATTTCGTTCTGATTCAGATGTAAAATTGTTAAAAACTAGATCTTGTGTCAGGTCATCAATTGTGGAATTAGAGTATTGCCAAAAGCCTGGATTCTGAGACCCCGGCATATTTCCAAACCAAGGGGCATACATTTGACTAACAGTTGTTGGATTATACCTTGAGAACGAACTAGATAGGTATGATTCGGTGTATACATTCCATTCTAAATCTGCCGGGTTTGATCCATAAACAACTCTATTGGCTTTTGTCAAGTCGCCATATTCTTTCATGACCGTAAATCCAACTTTTTCAATTTCAGATGCAACAAAATCACCGAACGATTTTCTTATTAAATCGTCATTTCTAATCAATATCTTAACTAGCACGGGTTTTCCATTTATGATATACTTGCCTGTTTGGTCCACAACTGCTCCCGCTTTTGTCATAGAATCCTTGATACTTTTAGTAGCAAAATCTAAATCATAACGGATTTTCAAGGGATCGACTACGGGTAACACATTATGGTATTCTGGAGAAGTGGGCCCATACGGCTCTACAATAGGATTACTGAACCCCTTTAAAATATTATTTACAATGAAGTTTCTATCAATCAAGAAATTCATTGCAAATCGAATTTCTTTGATCGAGAGAGGATTGAATGTTTGGTTTCCATCATAAGGATTTAATAACAAGCCATAAGAAAGGCCCTCCTTCTCAAACACTTTTAGATTTGGGTTTTTTTTAGCTGATTCAACAAGTTGTAATGGAATTTGAAAAAAGTAACTGTCAAGATGACCATTACTCACTTCCTGGT
>JBBRRF010000329.1:0-2867 GCA_038200885.1 Candidatus Nitrosocosmicus sp. | reverse complement strand
ATTTCTAAGTAAACTGGCACACCAACTTTCATCAGGCAGCAAAACAGATAACGTAAACACATCATAAGTTCGTGTTATCTCAAGTTAAGCATGGCTGAAACATTTGCCAATATGAGCGACTAAATATCATGTTATCATATTTATACCACCTATTGCCTCGAACGGCCCTGTTAACTTAAGCATTTGAAAAAGAGCAAAGTCGAGTTGTCACTGGACTAAATGAGACAATATCGACAAGATTCCTGGTATTTTGAGCACGATTTATGACCTTTTGTTCTGAAGTGGTTCATCTTAATCGATATGAAATATTGGGATGTATTTGAAAAATCACCTTAAGTTAACAGGACCACTCACACACATGCCTTCATTTATATGTTATAATAGATTATTTATTAAAATTAATTCTAAGATTCAGTTAAAGCTAAAAGACAATTAACAATTAATAAATGGAATCTACATTATTTGGAAAAATTTTGAATTCTTTGATATTAACATGATCATAAATACTCTCATTGCCATATATTTTGGAATGCATAATCAAATACAATTCACAAAATTCTTGGTACCTCTTTAACTCTTATTCTTATTATTTTCTCTACAATCCCAATAACTTCTTACTCTTATGATGGATTCTCGGTCACAAAAAATGTTACATCTCATAATGTCTCCAACTCCTCCAAAGTTTTAGTCAATATGACTTTTGAATCCCTTTTTATCAACAATGATAAAAATCTATTCGGAAAAGGTCTGTGGAATTTTTCAGTTGATATAACTGATAAACCCATAGATTTACTTGTTAACGAAAAAGTAGACGAGGGACAAACAGTCAAGTTTAACGGAAAAAATATCTCATTAGTGGTGCCAATATCAGACACTCTTTATTTGCTTTCTCAGCCTTACTATATTCAAAAAGCAGGAAAAATGGGTATTCTTGATTGTATAGCTAAAAAAATATAATCAAACAAATAATTTTGGAAATGGAAGTCATATTGCAATTACGGATGATGGCAAAGAGGATACTGTTAATATTAATTTGGTGATTTACAAATATACTGCATTTATAAAAAAGGACCCTGATTATGCTTTGAAATATCAAATAAAAGCAACTCCTTTAAGCAACAATCTTGTAAACTAATTTCTTCTTTTATAATTCAATTATCTAGAATAATTGATGATTTATAATTAACTTGTACTATCGTTAATACGTTTACAATTACTGGTGGAAGTATACCGTCAGACTAACCAATTTTTTCATCTCTAATATGTTCAAAATACAAGTTTATAACTGTATCATTAATTAATAACAGTTTGCATCCGTTGAGATTAGTGTTGATATCGATATTTTGAAAGAGATTCTGCATATATAAATTAATGGAAGGATCTAAGGATTATTGAAAATAATTAAGATTGAAAGAATCATTAGTGGTTATAATTCTTGAACGATAATTCCTGAATCGATTTCGACACATATGGGATTGTGGATATTTCATCATCCCCAGTCTAAATCAATTGCTATAAATTATATTACATAGTAGAGTGATAGTGTATAAAAATGGTAAACAAATCAAATACTGGCAATAACAAACCTAGATCCTGGAGTGACCTTAATTTAATAAAATGTACACAAAATTACAAGAGACGTGCATTATTCTCAATTATTTCTGTATTTGTTTTATCTACAGTTTTCTTATTGATAAATGCTTATCCTACAGGTAATACACATGCACAATTATATCCTTTTATCGCATCTACCCGCGGATCATTTGATACAACCAATGGGAATGAAACTAAACAAATAGAATTGCCTTCGTTTCTTTCAATTCTAAATATCACCGATTGTCCAGGAGAACTAGCAATCTATGTTCACGGTATATGGGCAAGTGATTTGGAAGCAGAAGAGCAAACTGACAGAGTGTCCCTATCATTACAAGATTTGGGTTATAGTATTCCGCTGATAGGATTTAGTTGGGATTCAAATACTGCTTTCTCTCTTGATAACGCAACATTATCCTATCACGGATGGATGATAGCAAAAAAAATAGCTAATGAAAATGGTCAAATATTAGGAAAATTTATTTTTGATTATAAGACCGAGTGTCCCGAAGATAAGATAAGGATTATTGCGCATTCACTTGGTTCAGGAGTAACCCTATCGGCTCTACAATGGATTCATGATGACATCAACGAACAAAAAGATAACAATACTTCGAAAGAAATAACATCAGTGCATTTGATGGGTGCTGTAGTTAACAATGACCAAATCTCAACAAATCCAAATGATTGTATTTCTTATATGCCTTATTTACCCTGTTCTGGAGAAGCTATTCAATCCGAAGTAGGATATTTTTCTAATTTGTTTAATCCCGAAGATAACATGCTAGCGGGTGAAATAAATCCATTCTGTTGGATATGTGGTTTAGTAAAAAGCCCTTATGAATTAAGCGAAGGTCATAATGCCCTTGGAGCATACGGAGCTGCATCTACTATAGTTGTACCATCTAATTTTGAGGAAATGGATGTATCATCCCTGATCATTGTTGATACCGATTCAAATAAAGATGGCAAATGTGACATACTATATCCTGTTACTGATATTTGTACAATTTCTAAAAACGGTGATAATTATATGGGATACATGGGATATAAGGATAATATCGACAGGCAAACTGTGTATGATAGCGGAGCAATAAAACAAATAGTTAATGATTGGCAAAGTGAGAACAACTAATCAGATATTATTATGCAATAGGAATGAATGTTAGAAATCAAAGTGGAAGAGTTCAAGGGGTTATTGATATATACCATTTAACATATATTCCTAAACAGTCCTCAACAGATAGTTTCTCATATTCAGACCAAACCTTTTT
>JBBRRF010000328.1:0-2873 GCA_038200885.1 Candidatus Nitrosocosmicus sp. | reverse complement strand
ATTGAGTATCTCTGATTATTATGGAAAAGCAAGGAAAGGAAAAAAACAACAACACCAACAACAACAATGAAGAGATAAACATGAATAATCCTAATCAGTTTAGATTGATTACGGATTGGTGGCAAAATAATTCACCTATGGCTTGGGGTGAAATGTATAATGAATATATTAAATATATTACATCCATGACTGAAATATACAAGGAGTTTATTAAACGCTCAGAAAAAATGACAGAATTGTATAAAGAATTGGCTATAAATACGGAAAGAATGACTGATTTGTATAAATAGTCTGTTAAGAGTACCGAAAGAATGACTAATCACTGGTTAAATAAATTTCCTAATTCTCCAGCTTCAAAAGAACAAAGAAGAGAAAAAAAGGTTAATAGACTAAAAGATAAAAAATAATTATAATTGGAAATTATTTACAAACAATCTATTCTAGTATACAAGTGTGCTATTTATGAATACTAAAAAATTGGATTAACAGTTTCTTTTGTCGTTTAAGTTTAACGCTATTTTTGTCATGTTGTTTTCTCGATAATTTAGCTGAATGAAAATGGCTCTTTTATATACTTCTTGTAATTATTAGTTACTAAACTTATTGAACTTACCGATTCTATTCTTATTTTTTTGATAGAATAAAATATTGTCTAGATTTAAGTTCCATGTCATTTTTGCCGCGAATCCCACTCGGTCCATATCATTTCTTATGTCTTTATTTATTCTCATACTGTCAGATGCTATATAATCTAAAATAATACAAAATATTAGAAATGAAAGACCTTTCAAATTAAATTTTCAGGATTGTATTACAACATAAAATTACCTTCCAAAGATAGATACTATAAAACAATGTACAAGGATTTAGCAACCTTCCATTCGATATATATCAAAGTAATATCATAATGATAGTGGTAAAATAGTACTTTAAATAATAACTTGCAAATGCTTAGAGAAGGAAACCGGGAACTAAATTTGGTTTAGACTTGAAGATTCATCATGGCTGCCATAGTCCAGGGAGCAATCGTTGTTGGATTAACAGTTTTCATAATACTTGGAGAAATCTCAATACTAGAACCAGGTGTGTCTAGAGTAATAACAGCAGGAGGAGCTGGTACATGGTTTACTTTAGGTTATGTTATGCATATTGTTGTTGGAGTAATTGGTGTTGCAGTTTCAGCCCTATTTTATTTATATATAGAACGAGTCCTAAAAAAGCAGTACAAAGACCATAATGGTGCAAGGGTATTAGCTTGGATACATCTAATTCTAATGAATATAGGCACCACCGTTGCAATGGGTCTGTTAATGTTAGCTGGTTATACAGGCGGAGCAGCCATGCTTCCAGTTTCGGTAGGAGGACAGGGATTTAATGCAGGACAAGCACATGAAATATTGGCACCCTTTGTTGAACCGATAGCTGTTGCTATACTTGTATTGATTTTTGGGATAATCTGTGGTGGAATAGGATTTTTGATGGTTCATCAAAGAAAAAGATAAGGACAATATGAAATATGAAATTTGATATAAAATTTATGATATACAAAATATTGTAAATTTTATCGATTTAATTCCAGAATTGATACCACTTACAATTATCCTTTATGTATTATTTACTTATTAGATTTATTTTGAGATTTGGACTCGCAATATATCTATTGCTAAACCCACCGGGCCCGTTGTAATTTTACTACTTTATTGGGACTAGAAATATAAGTAAATGGTGAGAAAATAATATTTGGATGTATAAGAATTTGGCTTCAGAAGATAATACCAAAATTAGTTCAGTATTGTTTTCTCCTCGACGCTTTAGAGTACCCCTTCATGTGGAGTATAAAAATTTAGAAAATTTGAAGCTCAGTTGGCAATAGCAAACGTTCTGGGGTCAAGCAAATTAAATTCCTCAAGAAACGAATTTAATGCAGCGTCTGACATGTGACGTAAATCCACTTCATTCTTTCTCACTCTATCCAAATCGTCCATCACTTTTTTAAATCGATCTACACTCATTACCAATCCATAGTAATCTGATATTCTTTCCAACGTCGTCTTGAAATGCTCTTCATTCCCTGATGCCGTGGCATCAGATATCAACGTTACATCATATCCTAGGTTGAATCCTTCTCTTAATGACGATTCTACGCAAATTGATGTATCGATTCCAGCAAAAATCAACATGTTAATGCCTTCACTTTGAAGCCAAACCCGCAGTTCTGTATCTTGAAAAGCAGAATCTCTCCTTTTAATGACTACATGATCTTCCCCTTTTGGTTTTAACTCGTCAATCGTGGCCGCATCCCACGTACCTCTGACACAAATAGGAAACTTGAGTCGTTCTTGTCTTAATTTGGGTAAAAAATTATGGACTCTAGTCAACAAATCGATTCCACTAGCCTCTCTAACTGCTTCGGTGTAAAAAATAGGAATTTTTTTGATCCTACAGAACTCGATTAAATCTTTGAGATTTGAAATTATATTTCTATAATTGGAAGTGTTCATTCCTAACTTATCGTATGAGCCATCTTTGCTTACAAAACCATTCTGCATATCTACTACGATCAAAGCAGGTACTACTTTACGTCCTGACGGAAAAGTGACTGGAAACATTTTCTATGGTTCCTATTATATTGAAAATATATAAGATTACTCGCTATGTTATCGTCTCATTTCGCTAACTTCTCAAACTTAAAGTGACATGGAGGGTTTTCGCTCTGAATTTTGTTCTTATTCTTCTAAAAATAAATGTGGTTCATAACAATTTTCAGTAGCTGGTAAGCTAAGAAACATGTGTCACCCCTCCTGCACAATAAACAAAGTGAGAAGAAATGATTATTAGATCTCTTGCGTAATTAACACAGGTTAACCATGTCT
>JBBRRF010000327.1:0-2875 GCA_038200885.1 Candidatus Nitrosocosmicus sp. | reverse complement strand
TAAGGTAATAGAACAAAGTAGCAGTATGTTAAAAATTTTCATTTTAGTAATAGTATTGTTGTAGGGTGTACATTTTGGATCTTGTTTTGATGAATGCGGGCCCCAACTTTTATGTACTAGAAACATGGAAAAAATTTTACAATCCCCAATACGCTCAGTCATGTAATTTCAGCAGACTAACACAAGATCTAGCAGAAATAGTTGAACATAATAACATCCTTTCCAAACTTGGTTCATATGGGAAAATTTCAGGATAACCAAAGAGCATTAGTCTTACAGGGTGGAGGCTCACTTGGCGCATATGAAGCTGGAGCCTACCAAGCACTATATGAAAGGATCACGAAAGCAGACAGAGAAAAAGGAGAAAAAGATAAACCATTTTTAAATATCGTCGCTGGAACGTCAATCGGTGCGATAAATGCTGCAATAATTGTAAGTTATGTAACAGAAAATAATACGTGGGAAGGCTCTTCCGAAAGACTAAATGAGTTTTGGGAGTATTTGTCAAAGGAATCTCCATTAGACCAGATTCCGGGTTTTGCGGCTTGGTGGGATTACTTACATAACTATGTACATCCTGGTTTTGCTTCCGGTGAAGCAGCAAGAAGATATTTTTCAGCAAAGCTATTTGCGATTACAGGAGTACCCACAGTCTTCTCCCCTTTAGTCCCGCTAGTCGATACGAGGTATTTTGATCCTCTAAATATATGGTATCACTTTGACAGTCGACCGTTAAAGAGAAGTTTAGAGAGATTTGCAAAATTTCCTATCTCAACAAGTTTCGATGAGAAATCATCATTGCCCCAACCAAGACTCATCCTCGTGAGTGTTGACGTGGCAGAAGGGGCCGCTGTAACATTTGATAGTTATGAAACGGAAGATGGCTCCAGAAAATCTGAATATGGAAAATATACTACCCACAATGGAAAAGAACTGGGACATGAATATATTATAAGGTATAACGATGGAATTACGTCAGATCATGTTATTGCAAGCGCCTCGGTACCTATCAATTATAGTTATACTCCCTTAGAAGTAGAAAGTTACAATAGCCATAGCGCTAATTATGAGAAAAATACACGCTACTTTTGGGATGGAGGAATAATGAGTAACACCCCATTAACGCAACTTGTTAAACTGCACCGTCTTTATTGGCTAAAAGTAAAGGGTTTAAGAGACACAGTTTCAAAGTTAGGGATAGGTATCGTGAATGTTCATCCTGTTAAACAAGATACAATTCCTTTGGATCATGATGGTGTAATAAACAGAAGTAATGATATAACTTATTCAGACAGAACAGGAAGAGAGCAACAGGCTTTGTTGCTGGTATCAGACTATGTGGATCTGGCAAGGGAATTGATCAAGATTGCAAAAGAAGCTGGTGCAAAAGAGGATGTCATAAATAATTTATTGAACAGAAATACAATGAACCATGGTAAGGCAACTAAACCTAGAAAATATTCGGACATGATATTAGGGCAATTTGAGATAGAAAAAGTTGTACGAATAAACCGCAAAAATGATGAGAACACTATATCAAATAAAATATTTGATTTTTCGCCCGAGACAATTAAACAACTGAGAGAGAGAGTGGATATAGCAATAGTATGGATCTTAGTGACGTTGATTTTAGTTGAATCGATAACAGTTCCCGATATTTTGTAGCAATACCTCCCCTGCTTAATCAATTGGGGACCTTCATGGTAGAGACCTATAGAGATATAACAATCATCATTATGCTCATTGTGGTCCTAGAATTAATAACACATTCAGAAAAATGTTGGATTTGTCAGTAGTGACGTATAGTGGTATCCAAGTACCTAGGGCAGAAGGTGACCCATACTCGAACCGAAGCTTGATTCACATACAATCTTTTACTATAAACTGAAAAAAACAAGTTTACCAACACCCTGCTTTGGAGACATCGAGTCATTTTGATGCACCGGCAATGTATTATCATGATTATTAGGTAAGATATTTCTAACATGAACGAATTTACTTATCTTTAGTAAACCGCAGCCATAAATATTTCAGAGGTATGCATTATTATACATGGATCAATGTAAATAATATAATACATACTGGAGTATTTAGAAATGAATCAGTAATCGCTATCGAATATAGTATCTATCCTACAGTTCCTCATCTGGACATATTTGCTATGCATTGGTTATCCAGAGCAATATCTACCAACCGATGTTCTGTTGTAGCATATCACCACTGCAAATATGTCCAAACTAGAGCTCTGAGAATATTAATTTCATATACAATTACTGAGATCTGCTGATCTCCATATTTTGCAATCAGAGATGTAGAAAATAGTATTAATGTTATGAATATTAATAAAAGATAGATATATAGAGAAGTGTTCGATTTACACGCTTAATATAGTGAAACTGATCATCGATCTAAATAGCTTGTTTAGTAAAATTGAAGTATATTTCAACAATGACATGTAACAAAAACTATATGTTTAATACCTGTTATCAGTTATGATAGTAGATAGATTTCACCTAGAATCCAGTCAATATAAATTCAATATTACCATTTAGTAAGGCCATGGTTCAGAACCTTCTTATTATATCCATTCTCTTTTATTAGAATGGATAATTCTAATTCTCCTTATCTGATTTGTCTTAGAAATATCAAATAGAGATTTCTAAATGTGGCTCTACCATTAGTAATCATAAAATAATGATAGATTCTAGTGAGAGCTCCAGATGGCTTAATAAAGTTTAGAGCCTATCCCAAAATTAATTTTCTGTAGATAATAATACAACAAGAGAACTGTACCAACCCAAGATAGTTTTCATCCTTCTTTTCATATCTTGTGAATAATTTCCTGAATCTATTATGCCATGAGTTAGTACGCTCG
>JBBRRF010000326.1:0-2880 GCA_038200885.1 Candidatus Nitrosocosmicus sp. | reverse complement strand
TTTGACCACATAGTAAAAATGAATTTTCTAGTGTTGTATAGACTTAACACAGGGATAGTATGATTATGAATGAACTTTATGGTAATTAGAATTTGAAGAAGATTCAAGTTAATAAATAAATACCGACTCATGTAGATATCCACATGATTTCCACCGAACCCGCATAGTATACGGGTCTATATACTAGTTATTCCTTAATATATTCGTCCTAAAATAATGATTCTTGCCGATATTCGTGATTCCAGGAGGTTTTGGATATACCGATAAAATTAGAGACTACCTTAAAGAATATTCAATTGTTGGATAACCGCAATAATGCTAAATTAATTTATGATTTTTATTTATACTTGAGATCTGCAAATACATCCGAAAGTTATCAAAAGATCATAAATAATCTATATTCCATATATCGACCAATGGAAAGATTATTAATTATAGTATGCATTATCAATGAGAACAATCTACATTCTATCAACCAATTCCTCATCTAAAAAGGTTAAATCAAAGTAAAAATAAGATAATTTTGAATAATTGCAAAGAATATGCAGGATGTTTTCGTATTAAATAAGGATACTCTGATTTGGATTTATCGTAAGGGTGGAATATATCTATCACTTAGTAAAAGATATCCCATACCCATATTTGCAATTATCGGATTATTGTTTGGGATAATCACTCTTTATGGTTTTAATAATGCAGAATTGGGACATTTGATTTGGTTCGTCGTATTGGTAATAGGAGGATTGCCAATAATATTTGAAACGATAAAAGGACTTGTGAATGGTCGTTTTGTTTCTGACATTGTGGCAACTCTTGCAATAATCACCGCGTTAGTGACGAACGAAGCATTTCCTGGTGTAATTATTGTTATCATGCAATCTGGAGGAAAGGCTTTGGAAGATTATGCTTTTAAAAAAGCTACCAACTCACTTGACGAGTTAATGGCAAGATCCCCTAAGATAGCACACAAGAAAATCAATGATCAAAATGTAGAAGACATTGATGTCGAGAATATTAGAACCGGAGATCATTTAATAATAAGACCTGGAGATCTTGTTCCTGTTGATGGCGTTGTTATTTCAGGTAATGCAGAAATCGATGAATCTTCTATTACTGGTGAGCCCTTGTCTCAAATTAGACAAAGTGGAGAAGAAGTATTTAGTGGAACTATTAACATAGGTAACGTCTTTGAAATAAAAGCAATACGCATTAGCGAAGAAAGTCAATATTCAAAGATAGTAAAACTCGTAAAAAACGCACGAGAAGAGAAACCGCCGATACAAAGAATCGCAGACAAATATGCTCTATTGTTTACACCAATCACATTAGTTATGTGTGGTTTGGGGTGGATTTTAACTCAAAATCCTCAAACTATTCTAGCAGTACTTGTAGTAGCAACTCCATGTCCTCTCATATTTGCAACACCAGTAGCCATAATAAGTGGAATAAACAAGGCATCAAAACAAAGTATAATAGTAAAGAGCGGTGCAGCCATTGAACAAATAGACCGGGCACAGGCAGTCGTATTTGACAAAACAGGTACTATAACGTATGGAGTTCCTATTGTAGAAGATGTTTTATTGTCCAATAACTTTGGAATAAACAATAAGGGCAAAAAGTTAGGATTTACTGCAGATGATATTTTATTTAAATCTGCTTCTTTAGAACAAATGTCTTCTCATCCATCTGCACAAGCCATAACTAACGCAGGAAGAAAAAAATTCCATAATTTACAGTTACCTGTAAACTTCTGTGAAGAAGCTGGTCTAGGAGTTAAAGGTTTTATTAATGGAGAACATGTGATGGTTGGGTCTCCATCTTTTATTCAATCTCAATCCAATATGACTCATACGAATAATCTTCCAAATCTGAATGATGATCTCTTAAAAACTATTTCTTATTTGCAAAACAATGGAAAGATGGTAGTACTTGTAAATATCGATGGAACAAATTTGGGCTTAATAACGCTTAGTGATAAGATCAGGGAAGGGGTTGTCACTATGATCCAAAGTTTGAAAAAATCCGGCATAAAAAAAACCATTATGCTTACTGGAGACAGCTTGATTAATGCAAAATCCATAGCAAACCAAGTTGTTGTGGATGAATTCAAGTATGATCTACTACCAGAGGATAAAGTTAACGAAGTAAAAAAATTAAATGAAAAATATAAAAGTGTTATAATGGTTGGAGATGGAATTAATGATGCTCCTGCATTAACAACTGCGACTGTGGGTATTGCAATGGGAGCCAAAGGTACGGCTATTTCTGCAGAAGCAGCAGATGTAGTTTTATTAGTCGACGATATAACCAAAGTATCGAATATAATACGGATTAGTAAACGGACAATAAACATAGTAAAACAAAGTATTCTCGTTGGAATGGGATTAAGTTTTCTTTTAATGGTTCTTGCTAGTCTTGGATTAATTCCTCCCTCGGTAGGTGCTTTGCTTCAGGAAGCATTAGATATAGGTGTAATATTGAATGCTCTCAGAGCCAGATAACATATCACATATATCGCTAGGATTGCTTATTATAGGTCAAGTTTGTAATTAAATTTCTTTGCTAAAAAATTATGCTTATAATTTGAATCATCACTTTCATTTGTTGTAAAGATATTCTTATATTATAATTAACTTAAATCGCTCATATTGACAAATGTTTCAGCCAAGCTTAACCCGATATAACACGAATATATCATGTGTTTACACTAATTATCTCCCTTGGCTCTGACTACATGAAAATCTTTTTCTGACATGGTAACCATAACAAAGATAGGTTCAAAGTTTACATGCTCCGTATGAGAGCGAGGCTCTGACTGAACCAATAGCCTAAGCGGCTGTACAATTACCTCATCAAAAAGAAGGTGAATGGATGTTTGCC
>JBBRRF010000325.1:0-2893 GCA_038200885.1 Candidatus Nitrosocosmicus sp. | reverse complement strand
TAAATCCAATACCCATGAAAATGATAACCGAAGCTATACATGAAGTATTCAATCTTTATCCCGAGGTAATTAAAAAGCAAGGATTGAAAGTGACAATCTCTGTTCCAAGTGGGGAAGAAATAGCAAAAAAAACTGACAACCCCAGATTAGGTATACTTGGAGGGATTTCAATTCTAGGGACTACTGGCATAGTACTCCCTTATTCAACGGCTTCCTTTGCTGCCGCAATAAGACAGAGTTTGGATGTTGGAATAGCACTGAGAGCAGATACTTTTATTCTTACAACAGGAGGCAGAAGTGAAGATTTTTGTAAAAGCTTGTTCGGTAATACATACGATGATCATTGTTATGTTCAGATGGGTGACTTTGCAGGCTATAGTGTAAAACAATGTCACGACAAGAGAGTCAAGAAAGTTTTTATAGCTGGATTCATTGGAAAATTGACAAAAATAGCAATGGGAGTCAAACAAACGCATGTAAGAGGATCTCATGTCAATATGGAATTTATGACTAAACTAGCAGAGACCGTCGGTGCCTCTGAAGACGTTCTGAAACTAATCCTAGACGCTAATACCGCACGGCATGTTTCAGAAATAATTGACTCTCACCATATTAAGGGGTTTTATGATCTCATATGTAGTAATGCGACTAGCCAGCTAAAAAATTATTCAAAAAACGAGTTATCCATAGAAGTTATTATGTTCGACTTTAAAGGATCCGTCATTGGTAGATTCCCAAGAAATTGACAGCACTAGTTCTATGAAATAGTATATTTTAGTCTGATATTTGAAATCAGCAGGATTAGCGTGTTAAATTGTTGATTCATCTTATTTCATATTTTCACAAACACTACATTTCTAGCTTTAATCTTCATATGCTTTTTGTTCCAATAAAGGTTAGATCTCTTGCGTAATTAGCACAGGCTAGTCACGTCTTATAGCCATCATCAATTTTTGTAACTAACAGATATTCATCATCCTGTAGTTTACTAGTCCTGATACTATATCTGAAACCCTATCATACTTTCTGAGCCTGTTTCTAAACACATCATTCATTATCCTGTACTTTTTTATTTTGCATATAGCATGTTCTACAACTATCCTCACCCTAGAATGATTCCTGTTATATTTTCTTTCTTCATCCATTAAGATCTGATTTCGCTTCTTCTTGATAGGCAAGGATGATTTCTGATCTGAAAAGTCTTTCTGTACTCCAAGAAATCCAAGATCAAATATACCCATAACTTCTTTTGGGATAATGGGACGATTGTTTTTATAGATCTTGTAATCGTGTTTTTTACCTACCTGTCTACGTTTTGTTTTATAGATTATTAGGCCGTCTTCGTTTACCGTATACAGATTCTTGACTGTGTGTTTCTTTTTCTTACCTGAATAGTATATCCTTCTTCTTAACATGTTCTTTGGTCGGGGTATAGGCTGTTCTGTACCATCCACAAAAGCCAGAAAGCCTGGAAAGTACTGTTCAACCTCTTCTTTGGTCTTCAACCTTTTGGTTACATTGTACAGTTTTTGAGGAATGGGTAAACACCATCTTATCAATCCCTCGACTTTTCTATATCCCTGCATACGTTACTCTGATCCAATCCAAAGAGGAATTCCATCAAGGTATAGGTGATGTAGAGTCTGTGATACACTAAAACCATGATAACTCTATCCTTAACAACAAGTTTGAAACGTCTGCCAGCACCTATAGATCGTTCCCTTCTCCTACTCTTTCTACTAGACAAACGTTTTATCTCATGTTTTTCATATTTTGCTTCTATCTCTCGATAAATGTCATCAAACTGTTGGACTGAAAGACCTGTGAATGATTTAAAGAGCAGTGGTTTTCTGGATAACCTATCGTATGAAAGCAAAGCAAAGACATGATTGATTAAAATAGGAGGACATAAAGCTCTTTAGACTAATTAAGCAAGAGATCTAATATACTATAGAAGATAGAAATGTTACTTCTTTACTACTACGAGATACCCCATTCTCAATACATTATCTGAAATATATAGCTCGAGTCTTAACATAGTCTTCTCTAAAGGACTCTATTTTGCCTTCATCATTTTCTTTTTTTTAGGGCCTCGATGGCTTGAATTATAAAACCTGCTTTAGTGATGGTATCTTGCCAATAATGATTTGGACTTAAAATGGGGATATTGATAGTACCTATTTCAAAGAAAATGTCTTGGATTCCTAGCAAGAGTTGTTTTATTTTGTCGGGAATACCCCAATTATAAGGTGAGAATGCTTCAGAAGGCGGAAAGGGGTTATATTTGCAAACAACATCGGATAGTTTTCCAACAGCCAATTCTGGAGGCCAACTTGTAAAACCTAAACATCCATCTTTCTTTAAAACTCTCACCAGTTCCTTACCTGCTAACTCTTGATTTGGAGCAAAAATGTGACCAAAGGTTGATAAAACAGCATCAAAAGATTCATCTTCAAATGGTAGGTCTTCTGCATCGCCTTCTTTCCAGTCTATTCCGCGGATTCCGGCTATTTTTTCATCTTCCTTTGCCAATGCTAAAAGCTTTGGAGTAATATCAATTCCAGTTACTTTTGCTCCCATCATCCGAGCAGTTATAGCAGTATTACCATATCCACAGGTTACATACAATACCGAATCGCTAGTTTGCAATTTTACACATCTTGTCAGACGAGCAGATATTGGTGGAAAAAATTGACCTCTACTTCTATAATCACCTAGACTCCATATTTCTTTGACCTCGTCTTTGCTACTATCCAATTACAAATTTAACATCATCTTAGATAAATGTCAATGCCATGGAAATATTTAATAGATCTCTTGCATAATTAGTCCAAACAACTATATTTCCTTCAGTCTCATACAAACCTGTACTTTTTTTGCTATCCTATGACAG
>JBBRRF010000324.1:0-2896 GCA_038200885.1 Candidatus Nitrosocosmicus sp. | reverse complement strand
CGATACTATCCATATAACACATTTTTCAATGTCAAATAAAAGTCTATGCAACTTTTTTAAAAATAATTTGAGAAAAATTTGGAGATTTTTTCTATTTTTACCATATTTTTTTTAAAAAAACTCAACTCTTAAATATCTAATTCTCGCAAAGAGTCTGAGTCTATAGCATATATATTGTATAAAAAACCCCAATCCTATACAAAACTCAGATATGACATAACTCCATAGTATTAATTTTATAAGGAAATTCAGGTTTTAATCGAACTATTTTGGCTCTCTTTATGACATATATTTTAGACATACCTATTTATCCAGTTTTATAAAGTTCTGCTCCAATATTTTCAAAATTTGTCTATAAAATATTCAAAGTGAAAAGAGATTGGCATATTTGTAAATTCCCATTTTCTCGACTTTGAGCTAATGAATTCCTATTAATCTACACCAAATAGATTTCTGGCGTAATTAGACCAAAACAGCTATATTTCCTTCAGTCTCATACAAACCTGTACTTTCTTTGCTATCATACGATAGGTTATCTAAGAAACCATTGCTTTTTAAATCCTTTACAGGTCTTTCAGTCCAGCAGTTTGACGATATTTATAAAATAATAGAATCAAAATATGTAAAACATGAGATAAAACGTCTGTCTACTAGAAGACATCGAAGAAGAGAAAGAGCTGTAGGAGCAGGTAGACGATTCAAGCTGGTTGTGAAGGGTAGGATTATCATGGTTCTAGTGTACTATAGGCTGTACATAACCTACACCCTGATGGAGTTTCTCTTCGGTTTGGACCAGAGTAACGTATGCAGGAATACATATAGACAAGATTGAAGGACTGATGAGGCGATGCCTGCCAATTCCTCAGAAATTATACAAAATAACCAAGAGATTAAAGACCAAAGAAGAGGTAGAGACATACTTTCCTGGCTTTCTGGCTTTCACAGACTGTACAAAACAACAGATACCACGACCAAAGAACAGGAAAAAAAGAAGACTGTACTATTCGGGCAAGAGAGAGAAACACACTGTCAAGAATCTGTATACAGCTAACCAAAAGGGCCTGATAATCTACAAAACAAAACGTGGACAGAGAGGTAGAAAACATGACTACAAGATCTACAAAAAGAATCATGCAGATATTCCCAAGGAAGTAGTGAGCATGTTTGACCTTGGCTTTCTGGGAGTAGAAAACGACTTTTCTGAACAAAAATCATCCTTACCCGTCAAAAAGGAGAAAGGCTGCGAGCTAACTGCAGAGGAAAAGGAGTACAACAAAAATCATTCTACAAAGAGGATAGTAATAGAACATGCTATCTGCAGGATAAAGAAATACAAAATAAAGAACGATGTCTTTAGAAACAGGTTGAGAAAGCATAACAAGGTATCAGATATAGTATCCGGATTGGTAAACTATAGAATGATGAATACCTGTTAGTTGTGGAATAGACGATGGCTAGAAGATATGGTCAACATGTGCTAATTACGCAAGAGATCTACTATTTAGTTAAATTAAATTCCTCATTAGTAATTTTATCTATTATAAAACTATACCAGAAGTTAATATACTATCTATAAACTAATTCCTCATTAGTAATTTTATCTATCATAAAACTATACCAGTATTTGATATTTGTCGAGTGTTGTATAATCAAGATCTGAAACTATGAGAAGATAAAATTTTCAATATTTCATAAATGATCTACCATCGATACTAATATGTGAATATCAAAAGCCGTCAACATGCTAAATCATATATCCTTTCTTTAATTGCACTTTTGAGTATTTTTAGCACAAGCGTTTTTCAAAGCGTTGATGCATTTAGCATAGGTTTACCTGATATTCCTTTTCTTAATTTTAATTTTGACAATAATCCTTCTAAAGAATTAAGTTCGTCCATTATTGACTTGGGTACAATTACGAATAATATTCCTAAATTTAATCCCGACGAAGACGACAGGAAGGATAATTCAGAATCTGCTTTAGAGCATTCTTATAGCAGCAATAGCAACGGACAGTTTTATGATGAGACCACTCAACCTAGTCCTGTATCCCTTCCATTTCCAGTAAATATGATGAATTCAGTGTATAGTAATGAAAATGAGAATACAAATCACATCAGCAAAACTCCTTTAAAACTCCAAGATACTTTACCATTAGTTGGTGATTATTCTGACGTCCCATCTACCTTTATCTCAGATACAACGACTTTTGATGACGATGTAATCCCCGGGCAATATATTGTTGTATTTAAGGACGATGATACGTCTCTCTCTGACTTTTTTTTAATGCTATCAAATAAAATTGACACACAAAACATTGAAGTGCTACAGGTCTATGAGAATGTGCTAAACGGATTGACAATTCGGGTCCCAAATGATAAAGTTGTCGAGACCATAGAGGAACTTCCAATCGTTGACTATGTAGAAAAGGATATGATGGCTCAGGCTTTTGCACAAACATTACCAAGTGCGGTTCTAGAGGTCCTAGCGCTGGACACAGAAACGATGGGAACCTAGTTATTTATAGCAAGTATCGCTTATTTTTTGACCTAATTGCACTTAAGATATACTAAATTATGAAATACCTACATAAGCAGCTACCGTTGACACATCTTTTTTTACTACATATCGATGACCATTAGATCCTTTACCTAACTTCCACTCTGAGATTCTTGTCTACTGGTAGTGATGTGTTAACAGCTGTGTAAATGACGAGATATATTCATCTGTAAACTAGTTGTGCTTGTTCTGATTCCATGCTTTTTGTTGTATTCACATGTCCAGTCAGATACGGCTTTACCAATCTCCTGTTCATTTTCAAATGTGGAATTGTTTATCGCCTGTCTGTGCAACCATAACCATCTAACTTCTATTAGATTAAGTTCAGGCGTTCTGG
>JBBRRF010000323.1:0-2902 GCA_038200885.1 Candidatus Nitrosocosmicus sp. | reverse complement strand
GATTCTTTAGTAGATGGTGGCATACCAAGAGGATTCACCGTAATGGTTGCAGGTAATTCAGGAACTGGTAAAACTATACTTGGTTCACAATTCCTATATGATGGTTTAACTTCCGAGCCAAATGAACCTGGTATTTATATCTCCTTTAGTGAATCAAAATCACAATTTTATGCTACCTCCATGAAATTAGGAATGGATTTTCAAAAATTTGAGGATCAATCCAACTTTATTTATCTAGATTTTATCTCCCTTCCCAATGATGGGATACAAGATGCTTTTGAGGAAATCTTGGCTGCGATCAGAGCGATTAATGCTAAACGAATAGTACTTGATTCATTTTCAGCTCTATCCATGTCATTTAGAGATACAATTGAATCTAGAATTACATTACAAGTATTTTTGGGGAGAATTATGAGAGCAGAGGGAATTACTTCTTTAATTATTTCAGAAATTCCATACGGAAGTAACGATTTAGGCAATGGGATAGAAGAATCTGTAGCTGACGCGGTCATAAAACTCGAACATGGACCGGATAATGCATCACCAATCTTTCTTAAGGTATTAAAAATGAGGGGAACTGCCATTAATAGGGAAAGGCATGTATGCAGCATTACTAGCGAGGGATTGATATTATATCCAAAACAGCGAATAGAAATGAACTTTCCTACTTCAGAAATGAGAGTTCCAAGTGGAATTATTAACCTTGATGAGAAAATTGATGGGAATGGTCTTATAGAAGGAACAATATCTGCGATTATAGGAGCCAGTGGTTCTGGAAAGTCTACTTTTGCCTTTCAATTTATTGCAGAAGGTGTAAGAAAGTATAATGAATCTGGAATATTTTGCTCACTAGAAGACTCTGAAGAAGAAATAAAAAGAATGGGTAAAGGATTCGGTTATGATATGAATGATCATGCGTCAAACTTACAAAGTCAAGAGGCAGACAAAAAAGGAGCAGATATAGGAGAAGGAGGAATAGAAAAAGAAGAACAAAGAGCCAGACTTTCTATTTTGTCGTATAATCATGTCGATTATAACCCTGATGCTTTTATAGCAAGTCTAGAAGAGAATATCAAGACAAAGAAACCAAAACGATTAGTTATAGACGGTCTCTCAATTTATGAACATACATATAAAGATGAATTGCATATTATAACGGAACGTATTTCTAGCCTTGTGCGTAAATATCGGATTACAACACTCATTACCCTTCTTGGAGCTCAGAAAAATATTTTTCAGGTTACTGAGCTAAATTTGTCCCCTCTTTTTAATAATGTAATTCTGCTTAGATTTGTAGAATTGTATGGACGCATGAAACGTATAATGATGATCTTAAAGATTAGTATGTCTCATCAGGATGGGGCCATACTAGAGTTCGTGATTACAAAAGACAAAGGCTTGGAAATAGTTGGTCCTATTGGGGACGATTATACCGGAATTTTCTCAGGTATTGCTAGAAAGTAGAGTGGTGTACAAGTTGAAGACTAAGTTAAATGCGATACACCTAAAGATGAGAATCCATCAAACTTCTATGAACCAGGAATTCAAGGACGACGACCATTCTAAAATAAGGATCGAATCCATTTGCAAAGAGAAAAAGAATTTATAAAAGTATACGGAGAATCTGTGAACGAAGCTCTATCTGTAATGGGACCACATATTGCTAGAATTATTAAAATTCATGTGCAAGAAAAATACTCTATTCGACTGACAGATACTTACAATAATCCTCAGGAGCTTACCGATGCATTAAAATTTATTATAGATGGGGGGACAAGAGTCATTCAGAGACGAATCCTTCGCATACTTTATGAAAAGATGGGAATTGAACCAAATTTTGTTATTAGCACCAACTTTGAAGAAAAAATACTGGAGGCAAAAAAATTATTTGAAAAAACAGAATATAATAAACATACAAAGCCCTAGTACATAGTAATAGATGGGTTCAATTATCTGTTCATACTAATGGTAATGTAAATCTAAAAGTAGCACCATTTTCATTCTGATTGTTTTCAGCCCATATTTTCCCACCATGGGCTTCGATAATAGCTTTAGTAATGTACAGTCCCAGTCCTGTCCCTGAATACATGTTAGTGGCAAATTTTGTAAATATTCTTGGAAGAATTTTGGAATCTATGCCTCTACCAGTATCTTTAATGGTTACTAATATCTCATTCTTCTTGTTTTCTTTAGGAATACTGTCATTATTCCATTTTTTGGAATCTTTATTCATACTCTTTGCTATAATTATACTAACATAATTACTGTCAATATCCATATTTTTTTTATCACTGTTAATAGAGTTTAACGAATTACCAATAATGTTGGATATGGCTTGAATTATCTTATTGCGGTCTACCATTACGTTCAATCCCGTCTTGTTGTTGCCTTGATTTAAATTTAAAGACGTAATAATTTCTATGTTCTTCTTCTTATTGTTTCCAACTTCATCTTCATCTTCACGATTGTTATTATCTTTCCTATTATCCTCTATCCTCTTTTTATTCTTTATATTTACTCTAAAATCTTGAACAACTGTATTGATTAAATGTTCCAGATTGGTCACCTCTTTAGATAAGGTCATGGTGCGTGATTCAATTCTTACAACATCTAACAAGTCCTCTACTAATCTTTCTAACCTGTTTGCATTTCTTACAATAGACTTTAGATAATTCTGATTATCACTTCTGTCATCAGGATAATTTTCAATCATCTCGATATATCCTACAATAGCTTGAGTAGGAGTCCTAAGCTCATGAGAAGTCAAGATGATAAACTCCTTCTGTAATTCAGAGTTTATCTTTAATTTTAGATTAGACTCTGTCAACTGCTTATGGGAAATTTCAAGTTGGTCCTTTACTTTAGCTACATATCTGAGGACCTCTTTTTCATTCAAAAGAGT
>JBBRRF010000322.1:0-2903 GCA_038200885.1 Candidatus Nitrosocosmicus sp. | reverse complement strand
ATCATCAAACTGCTTTACCGATAGACCTGTAAATGATTTGAACAGTATTGGTTTTCTGGATAATCTATCGTATGTTAACAAAAGATGGACATGTTGGTTTAAAACACATGGAAATAAAGCTGTTTTGGTTAATTACGCAAGAGATCTGATGATAAACTTTGATTCCTATTTTTGATGCGATCAATTGATTTGAATAAATTCCATATTTTTATATCACAATTCTGTAATTTGTATAGAAAAAGATATCAAACCGAAGTCTCGTTACAGAGATGTTGAATATTTCCTCTTTGCTTTTTTCTCATCAGTAATTAATAACATCTATAACATACATACAAATAGTAGTGAAAGCAATAGAGTCATTTTAATTATATTAAAAGAAAAGTTAGATAAATTTGAAAAGGCCAAGGCAATGGAATAAACCTTAATAAACAAAACTTAATTATTAATGAATGTGAATAATAATCGATCGCCATTTATCCCCACCAAAGTTGTTTGGGGCAATAGGTCATCCATAGTAACTCAACTCATCAAGGAAGCCAGAGCATCGGTAAAAAAAAAGGGATCATTTCATGTTATTAAGATGGGATTCATAGCGATTTATGAGTATTTTCAACTGTCCTTTTATAAAAAATTTCGTAATGATGAAACATTCGATTTTAATGGTAAAAAATATCCATATCTTTTTCACGGACGAGTAGCTGGTGCAGGACCCAGTTGGAAAAATGAGCGTTGTGTGATAATCCCAATTGTATGGGATATCATTCAAGAATACACGTCAAAGGGAAAAAGAATTTTGGAAGTAGGTAACGTTCTTTCTTACGCATTAGAGATCGATCATGACGTAGTGGATAAATATGAAATTATGGACGGAGTTATTAACGAAGATATAGTAGATTTTAAACCTAAAGAAAAATATGATTTAATTGTAAGCGTAGTAACTATTTATCATGTAGGATGGGATGAAATACCAAGAGATCCACCTAAAGTTCTCCGAGCAATTGAAAATCTAAAAAATATTCTAAATCCAGAAGGAAAAATGATTTTATCAATTGCATGGGATTGGAATGAATATCTTGATAAGCAATTATTAGAAGGAAATTTGAAATTTGAAAAGCAATGGTATTTGAAAAAGGATAAGGGATACGAATGGAAACAAGTACAAACCATTGACGAAATTAAGGATCTCAAATATGATCATAAAATCTACACAGGTCGAGGGTTAATTATTGGAGAGATTAACAAGAAAACTTGAATGTTCTTATTTAAAATAAATATTCCTTATAGATCAAATAGAATCTTTTCAAATTCCGATGCAGTATCATCCCAATTAAATTTTGCGGCATAAATCAGTGATGATTGAGCCAGGGTTAGCAGCCTACTTTTATCCTTTAATAGGGAAATGGCAATATTTGCCAATTCTTCAGGAGTATTTTTTTCTAATAAAAGTCCATTAATATTGTTCTGGACCGAATCCACCAATCCCGGAACATTATATGCAATGACTGGTGTACCCATCGCATTTGACTCTATTACCACCAAACCCCATCCTTCCCTAGTCGCCGGTACTAGTACCAAATGCGAACGACTCAGGAGATCATATTTTTTCTTATCATCAATATGACCAAAAAAAGTTACATTTGGAACATCCATTTGCTTTAGTTTCTTTAACAGATAACCATCCCCTATGACATACATCTGACTTTCAGGAAAAGATTGAAGAATATTTTTAAATGCCAAGATTGCATGGTCTGGAAGTTTATGTTTTTTCAACCTCCCTATATAAGTAACAGTAATTCGATCTTCCTTGGCTACAGGTTCACTTAACGGTTCTATACTTAATCCTTCTTTAATTACTTTAACCCGTGTAAATCCCAATTTTTCTAATGAAATACGGGTGGAGTTAGATACAGTAATTGTTAATACGTTATGATAATATGATAGCCATTTTTTTTCCAAATAATATCTACCTAAAACGCCAATTGGAAACGGAAGCTCGGAAGTAAACTGTTCAGGAGATATCTGATGAATTAGAGCTACTATGGGCATATCTTTGACATATTTTGGAGTCAAGAAAGGTTTTACATTTATCTCGTCAATCACCAAATCAAAATCATTATTATTTCTCTTAAAATATTTTTCAGCTTCTCTATAAACTGAGAATTTCCCTCCTTCCCTGACTATTCTAACATCATCGATAACTTCTGAATCAAGAGAATTTTGAAATGAAGATGTAAAAAGTGTCATGTCATGGCCTCGTTTAGATAACCTACTTGATATCTCATGAGTTAATACTTCTGCCCCTCCAGCTTCCGGATTTCTAATATCTCGCCAATTAAACCATAGAATACGCATTTTTTATTATACTTACACTATGAAACAGATATTTATCTTTAGATATGAATTCATAGTGGTAACGATAAAATAACATTTAATCAATTTGCATAAACACTTATTAAATCTAACCAATGTTTCACATATTTCTCCATCCATTGACAAAATATTAAATTATTACCTTAAAAGAATTATCGCATGGTCCTTTAGTCTTGTAAATCAATCTTTCATCCTGAGAATCTACATCGAGGTCTAGCAAATTTCAAATAACACTAACCCATATTTTTTCTTGTTTTCCAAGCACATAGGTATGGAAAATTTCTCTCATATCGACATATGCATTGTTGTTCCTGAAAGTTATTCCGATATCTGAATTAAAGATGTTATCCATACTAGGCCATTCAAATTAAAGCGATAAAAGGATTTTTTTGTCTGTTCATATTTGGCTTTATACATTAGATCTCTTGCGCAATTAGCACATGTTAGTCACATCTTCTAGCCATAGTATATCGCCTTAACTAATAGGCATTCATTATTCTATAATTTATCAATCCAGATACTATATCTGATAT
>JBBRRF010000321.1:0-2926 GCA_038200885.1 Candidatus Nitrosocosmicus sp. | reverse complement strand
TTGGGTGGCAAAAAAATTCATGTAAGCATGACTCCTCATGCTGTTAATATGGTTAGGGGGATATTGACCACTAATCATGCATTTTTGACTAAAGATCTAAGTGAGTTGGAACTTTGGAAAATGTATAGGAATTCGTACAACAATGAATCATTCGTGCGATTAATAAGAGACAAAAATGGAATATACAAATTTCCAGATCCAAAATTTGTAATAGCATCTAATTTTTGCGATGTCGGGTTCGACTTGGACGAAGATAATAAACGAATCGTAGCAATGTCTGCTTCAGACAATTTAATGAAAGGTGCTGCAGGCTCTGCAATTCAAAACCTTAACGTAATGTCGGGGTTTGATGAAATGACAGGACTAAAATTCACTCCAGTTACTCCAGTATGATTGTTGTCAAAATAGGGGGTAGTATAGTGGAGGGATTAAACCCCTCCATCTTAGATGACTTTAGTAATATAGTAAAAAAACAAAAAGTTGTAATAGTTCATGGGGGAGGTAAAGATGTTACTAATATTGCCAACAGAATGGGAAAGGAACAGAAATTCATAATCTCCCCGGCAGGTAAGCGTAGTAGATATACCGATAAAGAGACTGCAATGATTTATACAATGGTAATGTCGGGTAAGATTAGTAAGAACATTACTGGGATGCTACAAAGTAAAGGTATATCGTCTGTGGGGATAACTGGCATTGACGGGGAAATGATTAAGGCAGATCGAAAAAGGAAATTGATGATACTAAATGAAAAGGGAAGAAAAATGTTAATAGAAGGAGGCTACACTGGAAAGGTATCAACAGTAAATCCCAAATTGATTAATTGCTTATTAGATAACGATTATGTGCCAATTATTTCTCCGATAGCCATCAGTGATGAGTTTGAATTTCTGAATATAGATGGCGATCGGGCAGCGGCCAACGTAGCTGGAGCCCTGCAATCTGATGTGGTAATCTTCATTACCAACATTAATGGGCTTATGATGGATGATCATTTGATACCTAGTCTTTCTCTAGAGGAGGCAAAAAACATGCTGCCCCAGATTGGACCCGGGATGGAAAAAAAAGTACTTGCTTGCACAGAGGCTTTGTCTATGGGTGTAAAAAAAGCTATAATAGCCTCTGGTTCGGTACAAAATCCTATAATGTCTGCTCTTGAAAGCAAGAATTGTACAGTGATCTCATGATGCAAAGCGTAGAAAGTGAAGAGTCCTTTGTCGGGGAGTTGTATCAAAGGTTCCCTGTTAATATCTCAAAAGGAAAAGGATGCAAAGTTTGGGATATCAATGATAAAGAATATCTTGACTGTATGGGCGGATATGGGGTGGCCCTAGTAGGCCACTGCAATGATCGGGTCATACAGGCAATAACTAGTCAGGCTCAAGATTTGATTACGTGTCACATGTCTGTTTATAATAACGTCCGTCTTAACTTTCTTCAAAAATTCTCCAAAATAGCTCCAAAAAATCTGCAAAAGACATTTTTCACAAATAGTGGAACTGAATCTGTAGAAGCTGCCTTAAAATTTTCTAGAAAATACACTGGTAAGCCCGGCGTTTTGGCCCTAAATGGTGGTTACCATGGAAAGACTTTTGGATCTCTATCTGTAACTTATAATGAGAAATATAGAAAGTCGTTTTTACCATTGTTGGACAATATGCAATTTATTCCATATTCTGAATCAAACACAATATCAGAGATTGTGACAAAGACAAATAACAAGATAGGAACTGTAATAGTAGAGCCTATTCAAGGCGAAACAGGAATCATTATGCCCCCTTCCGATTTTCTAAAGGATATTAGGAATATTTGCAATGAAAATAGCTTGGTACTTATTTTTGATGAAATTCAATCTGGGTTAGGAAGAACTGGAAAAATGTGGGCCGGGCAACATTGGGATGTTGAACCTGACATAATGTGCTTGGCAAAAGGTATTGCGGGTGGTGTTCCGATGGGACTTACAGTTATGCGTTCTGAAATTTTAGACTGTCTAAATGTTGGAGAACATTCCTCTACATTTGCTGGAAACCCCTTAGCCTGTGCAGCAGGTTCTGCAACTATAGATTCTTTAACTGAGGATAAGCTAGTTTCAAACTCTGAAATATTGGGCCGTATTTTTAAATCCGGTCTAATAGAAATTAAAGAAAAATATAAGATCGTTCGTGAAGTCCGAGGACTTGGAATGATGCTAGGCGTAGAAATGAGGTTTGATGTGAAAGACATTCTTCTTGATGGTATCAAAAACGGGATTCTGTTGCTTTATTCAGGTAGAAACATTTTAAGATTGCTGCCTCCAATAGTCATGAAAGAAGAAGAAGTGAACAAGTCTCTGGAACTAATTGAAAAGCTAATTTATAACGAGGAGAAGAGACGATTTGGCTGATAATTTGAATAGCATAGATGAAAAAATAATAGGATTACTGAAAAGTGATTCACGCAAGTCGTTCGTTGACATCGCAAATTCGATAGGAATGTCTGAATCTGCGGTTCGTCGTAGAGTAAAAAACTTGCAAGACACGGGTGTAATCCGAAAATTTACAATCGACATGGGCCCTTCCAATAAGACCAGTGCCATAACACTAATTTCCGTAAGTTCTGTAGCTGATACATCTAAGGTGTCCGACCAATTATTAAAACTCAAAGGTGTGGAGATCGTATACGAGATCACCGGTCAATATGATATAGCAACCATACTAGTAGCGCCAACTATATTGGAAATAAACTCATATATTGATGAAATACGGAAAATTGATGGCGTATCTGATACAAATACGGTAATAATCTTGAGAACGTTGGGAAGCTTAAATTAAATTAAGACCTCCCAAATTTTATTGACTTTATTATTAGATATTTAATTCATTAGCCGAATGACTGGTGAAGCCTAACAGGTAGTTATTTTTAGCAAAAGCCATTATATAGTTGATTT
>JBBRRF010000320.1:0-2933 GCA_038200885.1 Candidatus Nitrosocosmicus sp. | reverse complement strand
CCCATGTAGGTAATTAAAAGTGTAACCTATCTGTGTAAGTACAACAAGTAACTAATAGGTATATAATCATTCTCGTAAGCCAGACCAAGAATTTATTGTTATTACTCTTTATCATAGAAAAATTTGATGAATGTATGCTGTTTGTATAATATTTTTATATTAGATGGATTAATTACAATTAAATTGAAAATTAGAGTAAATATGTTTGTCATATTATTGGCCACCGCTTCACTGGCTTTGGCTCCTTCACTACTGACCTTAGAAAGCGCAAATGCTGCTTCACATTATTGTTCAGATGAAAAAGGAAAGTCAAACGCATGGATAGAAGGATGTAAACAAGGTTGGTATGACCATAACCATTGTTTGTCATACAACCCAGGGACCGGCGAGGTAGCCAAGGGATATAAAGTAGGCTGGTCAAAGGGCAGTTGCTAGTAACTTATTTTTTTATTGTTGATTTATAAATTAGATAGTCTTTTTATTTCTAAATTCTGTTCTATTAGTGTAGTCATTAGTGTTGAAAGTAGCAGTTCCGTATCACTTTCAGATTTTGTTTGTATGGCCTTGTGCCGCTTGTAATAAACCTTTGATACCATTTCGAATAGCAGTTTCTTATCCTTTGATGAAGGCAATCTAGCCATAAAATCATCAAGATTCTTTTTGATTCTGTTATATGCTTCATCTTTTATCAAATGAGAATTATCAGAGGCATCAATGTAACGATACATGAAAATTACTAAAGTTAAAAATATTTAAGTTAATATATTTACTATCTATAATACTTGAATCCTTCGAATTTCCAATTAACTTAAACAAGAAGTTTAGCACAAATTGATGGTCATCACATCCATTGGATGATTCAACATTTAGGGGGTCAAAGGAATCCATAAAACACAATTCATGTTATGTAATAAAATCTATGACTGCTGTGATATCCATAAAGTCTAAATATGGAATTATTTTAGCATGTGACAGCCAAGACACATCATCAAAAGTCAAAACCACTATATAAAAAGTTTCCAAAATAAACACTCTTCCTTGGCTATTGGGGACAAGTGAAGACTTTAGATAGCACACAACTGAGGGAATCAGGCCCCATCTAGTCACACGATTGCTACAAAAATACTTTAATCGTGTAATGCTTTTGACTCCAAAGATCAAAATTGCAACAAAGTCTTTTTTTGAGATTATGCATATGATAAGATCCCCCCTTTTAACTGTTTTTCATCCATTAATTTTGTTTCATGCTGTGCTTGAAACCTTAAAAAGGACCAGTCAACAAAGCAAATGACAATGCAGGATCAAGATAGGTCATTTCAAAATGAACGTCAGCCTCCACTCCGTTTATCTTTGTTTTCCTTGTCCAAAACAAAAATAGAATAGACATTAGCACCGCCCTTAAGACTGCGCGCATCGACAACTATCAAAAAGATACTACAAGTCGATCGTTCCATCACCAAGTAGTCAATCTCAATGCAATGGATTCGTCGACTACCGTTCATCAAACTATCGTTTTTTATTTTCAACTATTTGATTGTTGTTTGTTTTGTTCCAAAATAATAATGAAATTAAACTTGCATTCAGAATAATTGGAATATGTTATTAAGAACATAGAAGTATCGTGTTCAAATCCTTCATAGAAAAGAGGTGCGAGGTGCGGGATTTGAACCCGCTATAGATATTAAAATACAGGAACATCAAAGGTAAATAAAATTATTCGATGGTTCACTGATAGCATCAACGACTAGTATTTACAATGCATGACTGCTGGATAAAAATTAAACATAATGAACATTCAAAAAATACTATTGACAAAAAAAGTAAAAGAATTATGGTACAGATGTTTCGTTTATGATAAATGTGCTATTGTAGGTATCCGGATTCGTATTATGTGCTACTAAACCACTTCCTTCAAATATTACATTACCCTGTGTAACATTTTTTATAATGGTTTTTGGAGCAAATGTCTTATTACCAACCTCCCAGACCTTGGTAATATTTGGAGACTGCTTGTCCGTAATTTCTTCGAAGGAGATAATATCTGCAGGCTTTGATAAATTAAATGCAAGTGTGCCTGAATACCTTAGACCATCAGTAGAATTCTGAAAAATAATTACCTGATGGGACTCGTGTCCCTTTGCATCATGTGGGACAGAAGATCGATTTTCTTGATATTGTTCAGCAAGTACGCTCATATGATCTTCGACTAACAACCCTACGGCACAGAGCATAGTAGCCAGTACAGTCGCAATTAAGACAAATTCAAATCGTTTTGATCTAACAAAGTGATGTTTTGAAATCACAATTTTATTCCAAATCATAATGCTAATTAAAGGATTTCTAATTTCTATTTTAAGTAGCGAATCAGGTCTGTAAAAAGGTCGATATTATTTTGTTAATGACAAATGGCCCGTTTAGGAATTAAATTGATGTTGATTATACCTTTTTACTATTTGATTCTTGCTAAGATGATTTGAGAATATCGGTAAAAAGGTACGTAGCCTAAGAAAAATTATCAAAACATTGTTCAAACCCCTAGTAAAAAAGTGCGAAGTGCGGGATTTGAATGCTATTTTATTCCTTTATGTAAAAATTGATCCCATTGTTTCTATTGATAAAAGAAATTGGCATCTTCAAGTTAAAAGAATTTCATAAGTTAACATCCATGAAAATCTTATACCATTTAATATATGTTTTCTAACATCTCTTAACAAATAGTTCCTCATGTTTAGACCAAACCTTTTTGTTCTGAAATACCGGGATACCTTGTCCTTAAAATCCTCAAAGGATCAATAGTAGATCTCTTGCGTAATTAGCACAGGTTAGCATGGTCTTTTGGCCATTATCGATTTCTATAACTAACAGATATTCATTATTCTATAATTTACCAATCCAGATACTATATCTGATATTCTGTCGTATTTTCTTAGCCT
>JBBRRF010000319.1:0-2938 GCA_038200885.1 Candidatus Nitrosocosmicus sp. | reverse complement strand
TTACCGAAAGTATCTCGTCTGTCGTTTGATTCCATTTTGAAGTGGGTGCCAAAGTATAATCAATAGAAATAATTCGCAATCCTGTTTTGTTGGCAACGGGCACAGTGAAACCTAATGTGGAATTAGCACTTAGTGAAGTAAATCCTCCACCATGGACATAGACTAGAACTTTGCCATCATCTATCCAATCTCTTGGTTTTATATCTAGTACTTTTACGCCACCTAACTCAGTGACAGAAACATTAGGTTGATAATTATCTACAATTGGTCTAGACATCTCGCTGAGCATTGGACTGATTTGCTGGTTTAGATTTTGCCATTCTTTCAAATTATCTGGACTTGGAGTCACTAAAACAGAAGCATATTGACTAAAATCCCTAAGAAACTCTTGAGATTCCTTTGAAATAGTTTGTGGAATGTAAATTGATTTTGACGTATTATAACTCGGGTTTGGATCTTGACCAAAAACAGTTAATGGAGAAAATGAATTAGACATGAACATAATAGTCACTAGTAATAGTAGACTTGAAGAAATGAATAAGTAATTTAGTGGCAACAACGACATATATTTACACTTTTTCATCTGACACATATAAAATAATATTATTAATGTGCGAAGTGCGGGATTTGAACCCGCTCTTTGTTTTATTATAAAGTTCAAATCCCGAAAATAAAGGAAGTGAACCCGCGATCCTTCTAACTCGCTTTGATATTACCATTTTTAGTAAGATCGATATGGCGATAAGAAAAACTCGAAGGGCATTTTGATATTCAAAAGATACCTACTGAACAAATCAGAATTTATGATTGTGGTTGCATTAAATCTTACTAGAAACAATAAATGAACGCATAATAGGAAATACGAAATATTTATTTTAAGAATCACAATCGCTTTATATACTTACGCTCATTGTTATTGTTAGTGCTTCTAATCAAATCAAAATCGGCACCATTTATAGTTCTAAGCGTATTTTTTGGTGCATTCATAATTTTATCGCCAATTTCAACGTTATTCAATATATCCTTAATTTCTGAAACTTTGGCCCAGTCAGATCTTCAGATTGTCAAATACAGAGATCTAGTCCTAGATTTAGGTGATGGTATAAAGACTAACGCTCAGTTATCTTACCCTGCAACAGGTAAAGGACCATTTCCGGCTGTGTTGTTAGTTCCTGGCTCTGGTGCAGTAGACATGAACGAAACCTTGGCTATGGATACTAAACCATTCTGGCAGATATCTCAATATCTTTCCGAGAGGGGATTTGCGGTACTAAAGTTTGATAAAAGAGGTGTTGGCGAAAGTTTTACTATTTTGAACCCAAATGTATGGGGAAATAATACCGTCCATGATCAAATTCAAGATAGCAAAAAAGCCTTGAATGTTCTCGTACAGCAGCATGAAGTAGATCCAAATAGGATAAGCATAATTGGTCATAGCGAAGGTACACTTTACGCCCCGAGAGTGGCGGTTGATAATTCGACAAAGGTAAACAATATCATACTTATGGGTGTCCTAGCTCAAAACCCTTTAAAAGATGTAGAGTACTATCAAGACGTTTCCTTACCGTTAGAATACGCTATGCAAGTATTAGATAAAAATCACACTGGATTAATTTCTATACAACAAATAGTAGAGGATCCTTTATTAAAGAACTTTTTGTTGTCTTCTTCTGTTTTGCACGGTAATGAAACCAAAGACATGACTAATGCTTTAATGAAGGAATTTGGTACTAGTGATTACATAAATATCGATAATCAACTTAAACCTATTCTGACAAAAGGCTATGAAAATATTACCGCATTCAATTTGCTAAAATGCAATACTACTGGAGTATGTCCCATGTTATGGAAATCTTTAGCTGATATGCCAACAAATTTGAGCTTCATTGGTAACGTATCTAATTCTACTGGCATTCTAATACTTAATGGGGAAAATGATGCTCAAACACCAGTTCAACAAGCATTTTTATTGCATCAGAAGCTTAATGAAGTAAATCATACTGACCACACATTAATAACATACCCCGAACTTGGACACGTTTTTTATCCATCATCAAAATGGCAAACAGGGGTCGGACCTATCCAACCTAATGTTTTGGCAGAGTTATATTCCTGGTTGGAGGCTCATTCTAAATAACAAATCAAATTCTTTTCATACTTTTCAAACAAAATCTATCTTTGAATACGTTTTTCCCCATCAATAACCTGTCAGAATTATTTCAATTGTGGGAAGACAATGTCAATTTAATAAGATTATCATAAATACCGTGAGTTATATCTCAAAAAAGTGCGAAGTGCGGGATTTGAACCCGCTATCTTTTGGTTTTTTGCATATTAGATAATTACAAATCATTATCAATGTATTAATTCACGAATTATAAGAATCTTGGAATCTTGCAAATTATTGACAATTCTTAAATAATTCAATTGCCATGAGTTAAAATACGACTAACAAAATAAAATTTCAAAATACAGCGATCACAATGACAGTGTCAACACTAATTTCAATGATAATTTTAAGCACTATGGCTACTAGTAGTGTAGATGCACGAAACATGAGTCCTTCATATTGTGCTGACAGCAGTCCGACTGCTATAAAGTGCTGTGCATGGGACAATGATACGGGTATAAAATGGTGTACTTGGTGTAAGAATACTAATCCTCCAAGCGATTGTAAACCGGCCTTTGAAGAGAAGACCAAAGGTGGAGAGAACATGAATCCAAAGAATGGTGGAGTTCTAAGTAATGACGGTTCAAGCAATTCAGGCGGCTCAAATACTGTCAATCCAGACAAAATTATTACAGGAGGAACATTCAATGATGGTAGTGGTTCCAGCAATTCAGGCGGCTCAAATACTGTCAATCCAGACAAAATTATTACAGGAGGAACATTCAATGATGGTAGTGGTTCCAGCAATTCAGGCGACTCAAATGGAGG
>JBBRRF010000318.1:0-2943 GCA_038200885.1 Candidatus Nitrosocosmicus sp. | reverse complement strand
TTAGATATACCCTTAATGGTAATCTTATTATTCCGTTTCACTACAGGATCAGTACTTAATAAACCCATGATCTGGGCAATATTATAAACAAAAGAATCGTAATTATCGATGATAAGGACTTTCATTTAACTAGTGGTCACAATCTATTATCCAAAAGTTGATAATAATACTTTCTAAAAAGGCTAAATATGTAACATCTTTTTGTATTTGTCATACCTATCTAGTATATTTTCAATAGTTATTCGCATTAATCCATCTGTTCCAAACTCCTCTATCGCAAAAGTCCCCATAATACTTCCCATAAGAATTGATTCCTTAATTAATGTCAAATCATCACCCAAATGATTTTTAGATTTTGAGATTAAATATCCCATAAATCCACCAGCAAATGAATCTCCAGCTCCTGTAGGATCAGTAACGCTTTCTAATGGGTATCCAGGTATTGGTACAACCTCGTCACCAATAAAGAGTAATACACCATGCTCTCCCTTTTTAATAATCACAAAATTTGGACCAAAGGATAAAAGTTGTTTTCCACATTTAACAAGGTTAGAAGTATTACAAAGCAATCTTGCCTCTTGGTCATTTATTACTACCCCGTTAGTTTTTTCAATCATAGATATAACAGAGTTCTTTTTATTACGAATCCAATATTCTATGGTATCGCAAATAATTAATTCAGGGGTGTTAAAACTATCAATTATTTTTATGTTTTGTTCAGGATCATTATTTGCGAGATAAATAAATTTCGAGTTTTTATATTCTACTGGAACAGTCGGTTCAAAATTTTCAATGACATTAAGTTCAGTTATGTTTGTCGTCCTATGAGACAGGTCAAAATCAAATGTAGAATCATAAAAGAATGTTTTCTTGTCATTGGATCGTTTTAAGCCCTTAATATCCATTCTCTTGCCCAACTGAGTATAATAATTATCTGGAAAATCATTCCCAATCACACCTATTAATGAGACAGGTACGAAAAAGGATGCAGCCATGGATGCATAAGTCGCAGCCCCTCCCAAGATACGCTCTTTGGTCTCAAAAGGAGTTCTTGTAGTGTCTAAAGCAATCGAACCAAAAACTGTAAGCATTAGGAAGAGTACTAGGGTATTAAATATAAAACATTGGAAACATAATAAATAAAGAACATGGGAGAAAATCCAAGGATAGTTGTAGGGATTACAGGAAGTTCCGGTGTAATTTATGGCATTATGCTTTTGAGGGCACTAGAGAAATTCGAGATTGAAACCCATCTAGTACTTAGCAAGTGGGGAGAGAAAAATATTGAGATTGAGACAGAAGAAAATGTCAACGAGATTAAAAAGATTGCGAATTTTGTCTATGACGAAAATAATATGGCAGCTTCCATATCAAGTGGATCCTTTAGAACCGACGGGATGGCAATTATTCCCTGTAGTATGAAAACCCTTTCTAGCATTGCCAATGGTTACGACGATAACCTCATTTCTCGAGCAGCGTCGGTTACTATTAAGGAAAATCGTAAGCTTGTCCTGGTCCCCAGAGAGACTCCACTTTCAAGAATCCATATATCAAATATGTTAAAGTTAGCAGAGATTGGAGTGGTGATATTACCAGCAATGCCGGGATTTTACCATAAACCAAAATCAATTGACGATCTAATTTCACACATAATTGGAAAAACACTTGATCAATTTGGAATAACCAATGATATGTTCACTAGATGGGATAAAAAATAGAACTGGGCAGTCTCAACATTTGTTGCAAGAGATGTATTATCATGAGATAGCATCCATTAGAATAGAAATCATTAACCTGAGATTCATGGATCGAGTAAAATTCCACTGTTTAACCGAATGCTTTCTAACTAGATAGTGTATTCACTTAGCTTTTTCCCATAGATCCATTTTTGCTAATTTTTTCTTCCTATTATGTTCTTCAAGCATATGGTACACTGATTTGTGGGAACTCCCTTTACAAATCATTAAAATTGCATTTAAAGCTAGAGACGTTTCGTCATAAGTACCAATGAACCCTATAAAATGTCCGTAGATTGATATATCAGCACCAGAGAAATCCTCCAAATTCTTTCTAAATTTACCGCTTTGTCCAATAAGTCTAGATTTGATCCTATCTAAAGAATTCAATGATTTTCCAGAATATTCTCGTAGATCTACAAGTTGTAGTAAAGAATCATCAGATAGCAATCTGTAGGCCCTTTCAGGAGAGAAGCCTTTTGAAATGGCCATTATTATTTCGGAAGCTTTGAATATTCCACTATTTGTTAAGGATGCCTCGTTTCTTAGTCGGATCGTTACATCTCCATTATCTCCGTCTACTTCTAGGATAATATTACATTTTGATTCTATTTCAGATTTGACAGAACCTTTCTTCCCAACTATTACCCCTATACGATCTTTGGATACTTTGATTACTTTAAAGATATTGTCAAAAGTCACTATATGATAGTGAACACCAAACTATAATATATTTTAAAAAAAGAGCGACAGTCATCCAGGCCCTTTTAACTTAAGGTGATTATCAAATACTTCCCAGTATTTCATATCGATTAAGATGAACCATTTCAGAACAATTGGTCATAAATCGTGCACAAAATGCAAGGAATCTTGTCGGTATTGTTTCGTTTAGTCCACTGACAACTCAACTTTGCTCTTTTTCAAATCCTTAAGTTAACAGGACCGTCATCCACCATGTACAACTGACAAAATAGTAACAGTATCTCCGGATGAAATTTTAGCTTCCCTTCCACCCAATACAGAGGACTCAACGCCATTAATGGCGATCATTATTTCATTCTTTTTTATCTTATTTTCCAAATCATACTCCTTCTCCAATAATGCGAGTATTTCATTGATGTTTGAATTAGTTACATTGACATTTACTGTTGAAAATCCAGCTGTCTTCCTTATACCACCAACTAAATCAACAGTTATCAATCTTATT
>JBBRRF010000317.1:0-2944 GCA_038200885.1 Candidatus Nitrosocosmicus sp. | reverse complement strand
CTATATGCCATTCTTCTAGGTACACCTCTCCTTGTACAATAATCATTTCCTTTCACTTTGTTTATTGTGCAGGAGGGGTGACACATGTCTATTAGCTTACCATTTTCTGATGATAAAGTCAATGAGATACGTTTATTTAATTATTGGACTTATAAATTTATATAACAATCATCAATGATTCTAATCCGCAATCAGAAAAACCTGAAACTGTAGCTGTCTGTTACTTGTGTGGAAAACATATTAAAAATAATAATGATTTGTTCATTGAGGAAATTAGTAAAGGAGATGAAAGGTTTCATCACAAACATTGTTATACCTTTTATAATAGACTTGTCTCTGTTTACGGAAAAGATTTTTCCGAGATGGGTCTGGATGAAATTAATTGGGGAGCTAGATCGGGCAATCTTGTTCAATTGTCTTTGTTTGATATCAAGAGAACAAAATTCAGTAGTTCAGAGGTTGTTTCTGACTTTTCGATCTTTAAGCGGAGACTACTAGATGAAGTTTATGAAACTAAAGATGAATTACAAATGGTATGTTCCAGTACTGGTATATTTGAACAGTTTATTGAGGCGTTTGAAGGGTTGTTCTTACGCATTAGAAAAAACAATAACTATGCTCCAAAGATTAAATTGCTGTTTCCTAAAAGCAAGAAGGTATCTTCATTCTTGGAAAAATCAAACATTTCTGAGCTTCATTCGGTTGAGATACAACATATACACGAAGATGGGTTTCAATACTTCATTGCTGGAGTAGACAAATCTATATCATTATTTTCTGAACTGAAGAGCAACTTTGAGATGGTACCAAATGATTCGTTTTTCAATGTGATTTCTTTAAAAGATTCAGTAATTTGGCATAATTCAGCTATTTTTGAAAGTCTCTGGAAGCAGTCTATACTAGAAAATAAAGTAAAAGATCTATCTAATGAATTGAATAGGAATAATATTTCAAATCATAACTTTGTTCGAATTCTTGCTCATGAATTAAAAAACCCTATTCAACCAATTCTTGGTTTTTCAGATATTATTCAAAATAATAAGAGACTGAATTCTGATCAAAAAAACGAGCTGTTAAAAATTATTTCTCGAAATGCTAGAAAATTAGACATCATGACAAATAATATACTTGATTATGCCAGAATGGAAAATGGTATTTTTAATTTGAACCTTGAACCCTTTGATATCATCCCGGTCATCGAGGAATTATTAAGTGATTACATTATTCAAGTAAACAAAAAAAGCATCCAGTTAGACTTGGATACTACATCTAAAAAAATTATAATACATGCTGACAAAATACGAATAATTGAAGTTCTAGACAATTTGTTAAGCAACTCAATAAAGTTTACTGAGAGGGGGCAAATTGTAATCTCTGTCCAGAAAAAGTCTCACCACGTAGTAATCACGATTACGGATACTGGACCAGGAATAGATGAAGAAAATCAAAAAAAAATATTTTCCAAATTCTACACTACTGATAAACTTGGAACGGGACTGGGACTATACATCTCACGAATAATAGTAGAAAAGCATTTGGGCAGAATTGAATGGAGAAATAACAAGGATGGGATCGGAGGTACTTTTACAATCAAATTACCCGTAAAATAGTTCGTTGCCATATCGTAAATTTTATCTTGCCTTAAATTTAGCTACAACTAAAATCATGTTTCAAAAAGTTTTTTAAATGAACTTTTAAAGTACATTGATTGGGAAAATGTATATCCTTTCATTCTTACAAAGGCGGTACTGGCAAAACTACATTAGCTACCAATTTTTCTTATCTCTTGGCTTCAAAGGGTTACAAAGTCTATCTACTTGATCTTGATTTTTACGCTCCCAGTCTTTACACATATTTTAATTTCGAACCGGAGTTTTGGATTAATGATTATTTAAAAAATAAAGCCGATTTAGATGATATCATGATCGACTCCAGTTCTCTGATTGATTTCAAATTCGAGGGGAATTTATCAGTAGGGTTTTCTAAAGGAGGAAAAGAGGATATTTATCAACTTGAAGGTAGTTTGCTCAATG
Organism: Candidatus Nitrosocosmicus sp.; assembly: GCA_038200885.1. GTDB lineage: Archaea > Thermoproteota > Nitrososphaeria > Nitrososphaerales > Nitrososphaeraceae > Nitrosocosmicus. The sequence goes on along the minus strand of JBBRRF010000317.1, from coordinate 911 downwards.
ATAAGGAACAACAAGTACGGCAGTTCAGAAATTTTATTGCTATGCGAGAAGACCTGTTAGTCAATAAAGAAGCCGATTTTATAGTAATGGATACAAGTCCCGGCATACGATATTGGTCAATCAATTCCATAGTGATATCCGATATAGTCTTGCTAACGTTGAAAATGGGTGATTTAGACTTGAGAGGAACGATTAAAATGATTAAAGAGATTTATTCCTCTTTAATCGAACATGGTTCGGTTTGCAAATTGCTATTAAATAGGGTTGCCGGATATTGTGTGCCTCATTCAGGCGTTGACTCCGCCAATGAATATATCATGAGTGGTGACTCGGTCTTTAAGAATAAGATAGATCATGAATTAGAAAAGATCGTAAACGGATTAGTCAAAGTAGATACATTACTAGAGATCCCTTGTTACTGTGATATCCAATTTAAGGAAAAGGAATTTTTGACCACAAATGAATTTCCAAAGCATCCCTTTACGACAAAGATAAAAGATCTGGTCAATCAACTAGAAAATTTAGACTAGATTTATTTTCTGGTACCTTTGTTGAAAATACTAATTGCTTCGTCCAAGTAACTTCTTAGATCTTCCTCTGTTTCCATGGTTTCTGATTCACTATTCTGATGAATTTCTATAGAGTATTTCTTAGTCATTGCTAAAACCTTTTCCTTCATGTTGTCGATCATTTGGGATTGAGCCAAGTTTCCCATGATTTCTAATTCTTTGTATGCCGAATTCTTGATGTATTTTCTAACACGAATGTCGTTTGAAATGGCAATGATCGAATAGTATATCCCTACATAGAATAATAGAGAGGCAAATGGAAGAAAAATTATACTCGGAATGCCGTAAGGGGGAAAACTTGCTCCCACTATTGTTGCATTGGCGCAGATAAAAAATAATATG
>JBBRRF010000316.1:0-2953 GCA_038200885.1 Candidatus Nitrosocosmicus sp. | reverse complement strand
GATTCTTTGATCTTTTCATACTGATTCTGTATCAATTCATTCCTCTCCTTGAGATTAATTGTATATCTTATTCCAGATATTGCCAAAGCAATAATATTAACGAAGTATCCTACATCCTTTAGTACGTGTGCTAGATTATGCGCGGTGTCAAAAGATTGAGTGGAGTAAGACATAATAATTTGTGAAAAAATATCTACTAATAAGTAAATAAGTATCCCCTTATAAATAACATCTTTCTTCAAGTAAAGTCGTTTCTTATAAAAGAAAATTAGTGCCATGGTAAATAAAATCAAAGGAGGGATTTCGTATGGCCTATGTAAAGAATAATCGTCCAAAACACTTGCTGGAAAGACCATGAAAAAAGAGACTATCGCGATAATGCCTGCAAAGATTCCTAGGAAAATAAGATATATTGTGAGGTTTTTTTGAAGTTTTTTATCCAGTTTTTTTTGATCGATATTTAACCGGGGTGATTTTCGAATAATTTGATTCTCTTGGGTATCAGACTGATCCACTTTGGATGATACCAATTCTTCTGGAAACAGTGAGGAATATTTTGCTATTGCAACTAAAAGCATACTGCTAAGAAAGATTCTACCTGCAAACCATGTTTGGGGAATAAAGTATTTCAGAAAATCTGAGTTCTCCACTAAACTATAAGATACCGCAACATGGAGTAAATCGATTAAGGCGCTTACAGAAAAACCAATACCAATAAACAAACTAAATTGATCATTCAAGTTTCTAGCGTGTAAGATGTAGTAAAATGCTATGACTCCAGAGAATATTACAGCAAACAACTCTATGTAAAAGTGATGAATTTCCGAACTGACCCATAAATAAGGATCTATCGCAATAACGGTAAATAAGAAGAGAGGTATAGCAGGGATAAGAGTGTATTTTATGAATATCTTATTAGAAAATAAATCTAAGACCCTCAAGGATTTTTGAAAAAAATTATTTGAATATTGATTAAACAAAAGAAATCCCAGCTACTCTTGTTGGATTGTCGGTTGGGAAAAATTGATATGATCCTAGTGTAGATATTAAAGCGCGGCACAAGTCATTCAATGGAATTTGTTCGAAAATGGTTGATCTCAATGAGAAAAACAGGTACTACAAACCGTATGGATCAAGTCTAATCATCGACATTAGAATTATTAATGCTCCATACCTTAGTCATCGACACAGTATGGATTTTATGTTATAAAGCAGAGCATCGGGTTCGATAGGCTTGCGAATAATTTCACTATGCTTGATTTCTGGAAATATGCTAAGCACCTCATCAAGCGCGTTTAGCGCAGATAGAAAAAGTACTTTAACATCAGGATTCAAAACTTTAAGATGATAGTATAACTTGATGCCATTTAATTCAGGCATACGTATGTCCATTATCACTAGATGATAAAAATAGGGATTTTTATCTGAAAAATGCATCAATGCATTTGATGAACTTGAGAAAGAGTTTACGTTATATCCCTCACTCGAAATTATTGAATTAAATGCAAAAAGGATATCTTCGTCATCATCAATTAATAAGATATTAAATGACGAATTGTTCATATTTCTGTGATTTTGTTGACGTTCAATAAATATTCTTTTCCTCTTATCTTCGATCTCTTTTCTCTTACTTGTATCATCTATTGGATGAACGGAATATGCAACATATTTAGAGCTTACATCTTCATCAAAATTCTTCTCTAAAGCTCTGAAAGAATATTCTTGGTAAAATGAGGTACTTTTTAAAACTTCAAATAAATCACTATTAACAATCATTTGATTAGATGACGCTAAATGATTTATTTTGGAACATATATTGACAGGCGGTCCAAAAAGGTCCACATTATGAAAATTTACTGATATGGCTATTTCGACCTTCCCATAATTTGCGCTTATCCTATAACATATAGACGACAATCCTTTTTGGGTGAAGTTCTGGTTAATAGACTTGTTTGCCTCAATCATTGCTAAACCATAATCTAGTACATCCTGAAAAGCCAACTCATTCTTAGAGTCCACAGTTTTAGGAAAATAGTACATCAAACCATCTCCCGAGTTCTTAATCACTCTTCCATTGTGCTTCTTAATTATTGATGACATTGTATTGAGAAAAGTGGAATAATAGCCTTGGATCTTGTCAGAGCCATTTATATCGCAAGTATTTTTGGTAGAATCAACAATATCAACAAAACACATACAGTACTTGTGAGCACAATTAATAAAAGTAACCTGTTCAGTATTGGAGTCGGAATTATTAGAATTATCTACTATGTTTTTATATAGTTTATTCATACTCCGATAGTAAATTGGAGAGTCAAAACCAGTACAGTTCATTTACTGCCCACCACCAAAAGAAACAATAAATTTGAGAATTTCGTTGAAGGATTCTCGAGTCATTAAAGGCGATCTTTGTACTATGTCAATTGAGGAGTTATAGGCCATAATAACATGTTTTGTACCATCCAATATAGTGATATTGTTCGGCATTCCCAATATTATACAATCAATATATATAACTCTTTCGATATTTTTTTAATTTTGGATTTCTTTTCCAAAAATGGAATGACATTCCTTTTATACACATAATTTGAAATACAAAGGTAATTCAAAGTAATACAATCCATTTGGGTAGAAAATATCGAAATTCCTATGTAAAAATGCCGCTTTAGTTTATTAGTTCAAGATAGTACAATCGGATATCAGATATCAATAATTCAATAGATTATACCATTTCATATATGTTCCTAAACCGTCCTAAGTAAATAGTTTCTCATATTTAGACCAAATCTTTTTGTTCTGAAATATCTGGATACCTTCTCCTTAAAATCCTCAAAGGATGAGTAATATTCCAGTACAAGCAAATCTTGTTTGGCTATATTCCACACATCCTCAAGCATCATAAACTCAGGGGATGCTGTAGGTAGGTACACTGGAATAAGACTATCTTTATTCT
>JBBRRF010000315.1:0-2957 GCA_038200885.1 Candidatus Nitrosocosmicus sp. | reverse complement strand
GTAAAAAGTATGGAAATGATTGAAAGACAAAGAATTAGGTAACAGAGCACTAGAAGGCATTAATTTTAGGACTGTATAAATATTAGAAATGTGTAGAACCAGGAATTCATACCATAATTCCTCTTGCATATGACGTTTTAGTTATGAATGCACTTGAAAGAGTAAGAGAGTTTAAGGCAGAAAGAAAGCTTACAAAGGATAATGTTACGGTAACTATTTAATCAATACTCAGGTGTAGGATCATTGAGGAAAAAGCTAACGAGGTATATTTTAATGTGGAAAACCTTAATGACCTGATACAACAAGTTTCTCAAATGACTATACGTAACAGTATGGACTCCTCTTTAATTCAAGAAAATATATCTAGGAGAGAAGAGATCAACCAAAGTATCGAAATTAATTAAATACATCCCTCGAAAATGCAAAAGGGAGAATTTCTAATAGAATTAGAATATTTCCATCACTCAAATATATTTTTGTATTAGGATTGAATTCAAATAACACCTGTCTGCAGGCACCGCAGGGATAGACTGGCTTTCCTGTAGAGGCCACCAATGCAATTTCCTCTATGTCGGGGTTCCCTTCAGAAACGGCCTTAAACACTGCAACCCTTTCGGCACACATGGTCAGTCCAAAAACTGAATTTTCAATATTAACTCCATCGTAGATTTTGCCAGAAGAAGTTCTTAAGGCACAACCTACAGATAAACCAGAGTAAGGATTGTATGCTTTTTTTAAACTTTTCGTAGCCGCTTCTATTAACAAGTTCATAGAGAAACCTATTGCGGATCTTAATAAAAATTATCAAACTAGTATCTCTTGTTTTTTAAGGCACACTGATGGATTAACAGACCTATTGAATTGTCTTTTTAACAAATAAGCATCACAAAATAATATAAAATCTTTATGGAGTGGTAATGATTTGACAGAATTGTTTTAGGCAAAAATGAGTATGATCAAGATTTAGAACTCGTCCTTATTTGATTCTTGGATTGTAGTCGACGGAGATAGTGGTTCGGTATCTGGGATTTCTTCGTTACCAGCCATATCACAATATTCACAGGTGTGATCTACTACTACACCACCCAGTCGTATAGTTAAAAGGTGGGTAAACAATTCACCTGTAAGTTCGGTAAATTCGTCTGGATCCTCATCTCTAACTCTATTTCTAAATTCTAACCATTTTTCAATCTTGTCTAGATATTCGACAGGTTTTTTTTCGCCTTTCAAATCTATATCCTCATATTGAAGTGTTATATTTCCATCTAGTAAATTTGTAATGTAATCATTCACATACCTGAATTTATAATCGGATTCCATTGTAGAATATGATGTGTATATAACTATATTACCATCTACCTATTTTGATCACAGGTTTCTATCAGTTCACATGATTCCAACATCTAAATTAAATGACAATTGATAAGGTCAGGCCTACTCAAGAATGATTAGGTAATAGGCTGTTTCCTAACAAAAATGCAACTATAAAAAATCTTTTCAGAAAGAAAATTACTAAAGATGTCTCTTTTGTTTCAATTTAAAAAAAATAAATTAAAGCAGAAATTAGATTGCTTATTTAAATTTGTATTTCAGTTCTAGTACCATCAGTGTCGTACTTATAGACTTTTCCATCTTCTTCATTCAGTGTTTTTTTATGAGCACCATTACAAAATGGCTGGTTTTGGCTTAGTCCACACATACAAATCCATTTACTATCGCCGCCCACTTTCACTTCCATAGGTCCTTTCCCCTCTTTTTTTACATATCTTACCATCAAAATAACATTGATAATTCGAAATATATAAAATATTTTCGAAATTTAGATTTCCTAAATTTTACATTTTAGATAGCATGATCCATAAATTATCTATGAATTCTCATTAATGATAATGCTACTGGCTATGTCATGACACAAACAAGAATAAAAAAATAACACAAAAATTTAATTCGAGATTAGTTTAAGGGGTACGAATTCTACCTTAACGTAATTCAATCAAAAGTTTATTTCCACAAAATATTGATTTAAAAATCGATAAAATCTTCTACTTTCATTTTTCTTGATCAGTTCCCTAAATAATATGACTATCCTTCCGAAAGATTTGAAAGACTGATCTAACTATACGGATGATGAATAAAAGTTATTTGAGGGTATTGAAGAAAGTGAAATGGAACAGAGACTTTTAAAGATTTTAACAAAATCTCAAAGGATAATTGCATGATTAGCTAGATTCAAATCTACTGTAATAAACTATGTGATTACACAACAGCAAACGGCATATATTATTGACTTTTAGAATTTATGAACTCGATAGCTATTGAATCGTCATAGTTCTTCAAATTGAGTCTTTTTATAAGTGCTTCGAGGTCGACGTCATTATCAATATGCTTTCTATCTTTAACAGCAACATACTGATTGTGAATATCACTCTCAATTCTATCATAATTTGAATAAAACCAACTAAAATTGTCCTTTAACTTTTCGAATTTTGCAATGTCAGTATCGCTTGTAGAAATGTCGGAATACATAACACATCTTTAATCATATAGAAAACTGATTGATAAAAATATTATGTTTGATTTATTTTGAATGGGTTTAACTAGGTTAAATTAGAATTAGGATCTAGTCAAACAACCAAGCCATGAGTTTTTCAAAAAGATCATTTCGGTCAGTCTAATGCAACCTTTCTCAATAGTTTACTTGAGATTGCATAATTATTCTCTCGCGAATATACCATATGTGCATCATCGAATTAAACGGCTCCGTAAAGTTAAGATCTAATGTTGTTATGATGATATCCATATCTTAATCCATTGTTTGATATGCTCGTTTGCAGTTGTGTTTTCGACATGGAAAATAATCGTCAAAATTCTCCGTTCTATCCTTGATATACTGCATTGTCCTTTCAATCATGATTTTCTCTTTTTTGGCAAGAAAGGATGATATGATGATCTATTTT
>JBBRRF010000314.1:0-2968 GCA_038200885.1 Candidatus Nitrosocosmicus sp. | reverse complement strand
TAGATCTTTACAAACGATGCTTTGTTGTTGGTAAGTGCTGTTGTCATAGATTAGACTAGATTATATTTTGTTAATCCGAGCTATAAACCTTGTTCCTTTATTTGTGCTAAACGGTATAGGCTCAGTATAAAAGAAGACATGTGATCCAAGAATGATCAAATACATGATAGGATGTTGGTATATTTGACACTGATGACGATCCTAACGTTAAAATGATTTATGACCCCGGCTCAAATAGCTAATACGTCGTCTTTGATGATCAGCTCTGAATCAAGTAGTTTATAGACCCCTTGAAATCGACATCCGCTATTACAGTCAATTATGATTCGATGATTCCATTTGTAAGATAACCTTGTCCACTACTTTTTTGTTTCTTTCTAAGTAGCTAGGTGATTCTATATCTATCCAATCTGTTCCACTAAAAAACACATCGTAACAATAGATACTATTACTATCGTTAATTCTTACTTTTGATAAAATATCTGAAGATAAATCAAAACCTTTTCCATCCTTCTCATTTGATTTTATTTTTAAAAAACTCATTATTCTATTGTTGAAAAGATAAATTCCTGATGCTTCGGGGAGTTCAAGCTTGACAATGGGTTTTTCACTGAATTCCTTAATTAGGTACGTATTTTTGTTACATTTCTTGTCCAGGATCAACCTGCCTGTTTCCTCTTTACGATGTGACCTGGCTATTACTATTCCTATCAATCCTTCATCTGATTCGGAATTGATTTCGATATATTCCTTAACAAGATTGTTTATGTCCAGAGCACACAAGTTGTCCGCATACCATACCATGAAGAAAGCCTCCTTCTCCAAACTTTTCATACACTCCAGGAGTGCACCACCAGTTCCTTTTTTTCTATCTTCAATAAAGATAATTTTCTTGCCATAAATCCGTTCCTTGCCCTCCAGATAATTAATGATTTGTTTTCCGTGTGAGTCGAATTCACAAACTATTATGATTTCCGTAATCTGGGAGAATTTAGAAACATACTTTATTATATAGTCAATCAAAGGTTTTCCATTAATCGGAATCAACGACTTTGGACTATAATCACTGAATGGTCTTGCTCTAGAGCCTGTGCCACCTGCCAGTAATACTACCTTCATCCAATCTAATTTTACTAACGAATTTATAAAATAGTATCTAAAAAATCCTGAATGCGAAACAATTACACCATGTCTTACTGCTATGCGCGATAAATCTCCTTTATTATCAATATCCTGTCCATTTATTGCTTCTTTAATCACAATTGAATCATTTGGCTAGAAGATAACCCTTGAGTAGTAGGTTATGACCATTGCCTTTCTCCTAAGAATAATCTCCAGGTTAAAAAATTCGTATTAGGTTTAATAACTTAATTTCATATTGTTAATTCATGTTGGAAAAACAAATCAATGAAATGAAAAAGAATATAGATATAGGAATCGAAGCAGAAAACAGGAAAGAGGTTGTGGGTATCCTTAATATCTTGTTGGCAGACGAATAATTGCTATTTACAAAAACACGTAATTACCACTGGAATGTAGTTGGCAAGGATTTCAAAGAGCGTCATGAATTTTTCAGCAACAATATGAAGAATTAGATGGAATGATAGACGAAATTGCAGAAAGAATCAGACAACTGAGTGGAGCCACAGTTGCTACAATGAATGAGTTTATGCGTATTACCAATTTGAAGGAAAAACCTGGTGAATATCCATCCGATTTAAAAATGATTTCAAATCTATTAACTGATCATGAGAGCACCATAAAATATCTACGAAAAAGTGCCGATAAATGTGACAAGGAATACAATGATATGGGGACTAATGATTTTTTGATAAGCTTAATGGAAATTCATGAAAAAATGGCCTGGATGTTAAGAACTCATTTAGACTAGATGGTTATACCTTGGTCATATTGATAAAAAACTAAAAAATCTCGCCTACTTTTCTAATTAATTTCATTCCCTAGTTGAACAAAAACATACCCGTGAAATATTTTGGGACTTATTTCTAAATGATATTTAACCATAAAAGGAAGGTATCCATAAATCTAGATCTAAATCTAAATAGGTCGAGAATAATAATATCCATGTAATTTATTGGGTTTGATATTATCATTACTTCTATCAATATCCACCAATATCTTAACACAATGGATAAAGTGCTTTTTCTAGACAAGTGTACTATTTTCTAGAAATCAACAATGATCAAGAGATCTTAATATAGGTAAAATGAAAATTGTAACAAGATACATTTGTTTATCACATTGCAGGGATATTCAAGATGTATTTTCTATTCTTGTATACGATTACAGATCTTCTAACTGATCTCTCTTGGTATTCCTTTATTATTTTATGGCTAAAGTCTCTTTATGAATCGGAAGAATAATAATCGCATTAAAATGATCGATTTTATTTTTTCGAACAATCCTTATGCCTTGAATTATCCCAAATATCATAAACAAAAAGTTGTCAAATATTGAAGGTAATTGATTATTAAGTTTTGGATTAATTCTGTGAATTTTCAAACCTTGAATTTGTTCGTCAGAAGTATTTTTAAGTTTATGAGAAATTACATCGACTTTATGACCTTCCTTAGCCATCCCTTTGGCAACATTGATAAAAACGACCTCGCCTCCCCCACCCTCTGAAGAGAACCATTGGGTGATATACAGAATATTCATTACTTAACATAGCTTTTGAATTATTGTTTAATAAATTTATTATGATATTTGAGAAAAATAGATAAAATGCTATTTGCTGAACAATATCAGTTAAGCGTCATAATTGTCGGAGAGTTGTAAAGAATCAATAACCTCTAATTTCGTACCACCTTTTCATGTACATGATTACAACTGCTGTGTTGCATGATTCATCCTGATTACAAATAATCTTTATTTAACGTCTTGTCTAAAGAGACAAAAACTTGTTATATAGCGACGCTTTTAGCATCAGCTCTTGCTTCATGTTTTC
>JBBRRF010000313.1:0-2978 GCA_038200885.1 Candidatus Nitrosocosmicus sp. | reverse complement strand
CTTTGATTCTATTACTTTAAAAACATCATCAAACTGTTGGACCGAAAGACCTGTAAATGATTTGAATAAACGTGGTTTTCTTGATAACCTCTTATAACTTGGCAAAAAGAAAGGACATGTTCACATGCGTTAAACAGAAATAAAGCTGTTTTGCCTAATTACGCAAGAGATCTAGTCATTACCTTGTCATTGGATCTTGGATATCCTGAATATGTGCATAGAAGACCAAGACGTGCTGCCATTTGTTCTTGCTACGAGGGGCTACTTCTTATCTTCGCAGAAAAGTATGGACCTGACAGGTAAATTTTGTCTTAACCCTTCAATCCTCTTTATTTGAGGTTTTTTGGGTCAGTGCTGTATCCAAGGGCAATCTTCATTGACTGTCTGTATCTTTTTACCTCGTTTAGGGGGACATTCTAATATCTTATGCCTTATTGTATTTGCAATCTTTATCTCATTGGAGATATATCCTACCATTAATCCTGCCATATTAAGAAATGTAATCCATAGCCCTTCGGATTTAATTGCTATATTTACAACAATCCGCTTCTCCAAATGTAATGTTGAGCAATTCGCGTGTGTGTATTATGAATATGATTTTTTCAATGCCTTATTGATTGAAACGGTGAAAGAAATTCAAACGAGTACTTTTACAAAACTGGTTTCATTTATTTGGATTTTAAAATAACGGGGAAATGTCATTAAGCTGTCCCACCAGTAGATATGGAAAAGAATGAGTGATAGCTGTCTTTAGGTAACCTGTGTTGTTAGTAAAAATCGCTATACTTTCTTTATTCTTTTTTTTATTTCTTTTCTTTTCATTTTTCCGGTAGTCTTGGGACAAACAAATATGACAAAAACCACCTTTCAAGATCCACATACAGGAATTACTTTTCAGTATTCACCGGATTGGAAGGTAACTGATAAAGAATACACTGATTCGATGCTTGGAGATTGGGATGGCATGGATAATGAGTTGAATCAAGATCCTAAACTTGTTGAACCTATAGTTTTGTTACTCCCAGAATCTCTGGATGGATCTTCGTTCTTAATATTGTTCGAATTACTTCCTTTCCCCGTGCCCATTGAAAAATATGCCGAATTAACTAGGAATTCATTACTGACTGATCCTACAATCAAATTGTCAAATAACCTTCCAATTTCACTCAGTAATATGAGCGGGTTAAAATATAATGTTACTTTTATAAGCGATCCGTACTTACAAACACAAATTTTATTTGTTAATGATTCAAATGCGTTTGTAATAGGCTATACAGTTGGGGAAACTGAAAAGTCGCAAAATATCGTGGGTATTAACTCTATGGTTGATTCCCTAACAATTGACTAACAATTGACTAACAATGTCTGTTCCACTTCTTTTTTTTATCTTAGCAAATTATTTATAAAGAATTGATTCATATTACATAATTGTCTTTCAAGATTAGGATCAAACATCATTGCGATATTCGGACGAGGATTCTTTTGTGTCAATCTATGATCTATTCTATCGTTGGCAATTTCTGAAATATAAACATGCAAAAAATTTTGATTTTGGCTGATGATCCGATAAGAACTAAATTAGAAGAAAAATTAAGACGGCGGTTTGATGTGGAATCTGTTCCACCTCCTTTAGATGGCATATGTGAAATCAAAATGCGCCTCCGTGGAAACTGGATCACACTCTGTAGATTTTCACCAAATGAAAACTTCCGCGATATAATAACGATGTTTAACGTAAACTATGATTTAAAATCTCGAACAACAAAATCAGTGTCATAGAGACAAAGACGACTCTTGTTCTTATTCTTTGTTTTTCTTTCTTGTATTCGACTTTTTTGTCTTTATCCTTTTATTTACATATACGAAAGAGTCGTAGCATCTTGTCGATAATCAAAATAAGAGGGAATTGAAAAAACTAGGAAGTACTTAACTTGGGACTCTATATGATATCTGGTAATATAAAGCACAAAAATATGTCTGCACCTACAGGTTATATGTCCCCATCATCGATCCTAATGATCTTACAATATTTACAATAGTATTCGTTCTTTTTTATCATATCCATCTTTCTATTGCAGCGGTTACATCTTGACATTTGTTCTTTTATAATACGGTGCTGAATCCTCTTCAAAACAAAGGGGATGATAAAACCTATCATTATGTATCCTACGACGCGTGATAATACGCCCCTTTTATGCCTACCAGAGTTTCCGTATTTTGCCATAGTTCGATTTCATATATATATGAGTAATTGGTATTGAATAATCTTTTGTTTGAGATGAGATTGAAAATCAGATTGAATATTATGTGAACTCGATTAAGATCGCCTCCTAATCAATTCATAATTCAATCATATTAATGACACCTGTATTTACAGCCTAATTTATAGAATATCCATTCTGAATTACTTAATTATAAAATGAGAATATAATAGTCTTTAGTAAAGAAATATGATAATTAACTTTCTCAAAGCGGGTTGGAGTATGATTATGACAATTGTAGTCTGTTCCTTGGTGCAGATTTAATATAATTGTCTAAATGTTTTTCCAATACCCTAGTATCCCATTGCTTGTAATAATATAATTAAGACCAAGAAAATTGAATTTGTCTGGTTACGAAAGAAACCATATATATGATTGGGTCTCAAATGATAAATTCTAAAATAAAGGTCACACATAAAGGATTTATTAGGTCTGAAATAATTACTTCACTTTCATTCTATAAAAAATTCTAACTCCATCTCTTAATTTCTCTAGTGGGCCTTTCTAACAGTTTAGTATCTCTGGTCAATAATGAAAAATGGATTGTTATCAAAAGAATTAGATAATTTATTAATACCATGTTATAGGAAAGCACATATCACGATCGATATTTGTTTGCTATCTTCATGAGTACAACCATACCGAATCTATCTCAATGTTCATTTCTATGTGCAATTCTTATCTAATCTGTTTATAATATACCATTTAGCATATGTT
>JBBRRF010000312.1:0-2983 GCA_038200885.1 Candidatus Nitrosocosmicus sp. | reverse complement strand
ATTTCCAAATTGCAACATGACTTCTTTTGACTATATGAAGATATGACAATGCCTTGACCACGTTCCTTAATGATAAGCCGAGAAAATACAAATACAAACCATAGCCAATGTACTCTGAAGGTGTTCTTTTTCTTTTACTGATCATAATTGAAATAGAGCATCTTCAAGCTATAGATTTTTCGTTAAGTTAACAGCGCCTACTATTACTATGCAAAGATTATAAGTAAGGGCTTATCGTAAAAAATCTGAGTGTCTAAATACAAGCAGGGTATACATTTAATTGTCCTAATCATAGTTGTTGCATTTTTAACCAACTACATGATTCCCTCAGTTGCACAAGGTGCTGCTGATAACCATCAAAATTTTGAAAATGTAAGTCTAAATTTGGAAGAGAACAACTTATTACCCCAAAATGACTTTTCTTTATCCTCTTCAACTATAGAAACAACAAATAATACCTGGTCACAGATTGATGGTGATATAATATCCGTTGAACCAAATAGTAGCTATATCGTGATTTCTAATATGGAATTGAATAAATACGCAATGCAATCTCATATCGTAATATCAGGATTTAACGAAACCAGTGAAGAATGGTCTCAAATTCTGCAGTGTCCAAGTGGATTTAATGGGCCATTAGAAATGAATAGGTTTGTTTGTCCATTTACAGTTCCAGAAGATATTACAAAAATACAACCAATTTTTCAATCAGGATGGTCTAGTGAACCAGGCCACAAGGCTGAAACAAAATTTGGAAATTTTTTCCTCATTAATCAACCTCCTGAACAGATACCAGTAATATTCGATGATAAGATAAAGGTTCAGAAGGTTTGGGACAATAATCTTACATCAACTTCTTTTTCCTTTATTGGTCCCGAAGACATCTTGATAAATGACTCATATAATGGAACAATCTATAGATATGTCAATGGTTCACTTACGGGACCCCTATATGATTTTAATACTGCTCAGGATGGACTTATAGGACTTGCTAGTCTTGAAAAGAATGGAACCAGATATGTTTTCGTATTTGTTACTGAATCAGGTGGATTGGAGGATCATGATGACACTACTAAAAAAATCCCTCCAAAGTGTAATTGTATTTATAGATTTGAGTTAAATGGAGATAAATTAACAAATCCTAAGCTGCTGTTAAAACTACCAGCTTATCTAGGAGGAAATGCTCATGCAGGCGGGGTGATAAGAATTGATAAAAATGATAATATTTTTGTAATGGTTGGTTCGTTGAATTCAGAAAATAGTGAACACCCAAATTTAGTAAATAATGAGATTAATGGAACCAATCCCGATGGTAGATCTGGAATATTGATAATGGATTACAATGGAAAACCCATAAAAGGAACATTAGGAGCCACCTCTCCTTTAAATCTATATTTTGCCTACGGTATAAGAAATAGTTTCGGTATGAATTTTGATCCTGTTACTGGAAAATTATGGGATACTGAAAACGGTCCGGATATTGGAGACGAAATCAATTTAGTAGAACCAGGGTTTAATAGTGGATATGATAAAATTGACGGTGTTTGGGCGATCAATACAACCGTTGATGACGAGTTCGGACGCACAATTTCTTTAAACCCATCAGGACTAGTAAATTTTGACGGCAAGGGAACTTACCGGACTCCAGAACTTACATGGGAAAGACCTATAGGAATTGTCGCATTAGGTTTCTTGAATTCTAGTTATCTAGGTGAAAACTATCTAAATTCAATGTTTGTTTCAGATATTAATAATGGCTATTTGTATAACTTCAATTTAAATGAAAATAGAACAGGATTAGATTTACTAGGACCACTGACAGACAAGATAGTGAACTCCACGCATGATTTTAACGATTATAGTGAAATGAACAATAACATTTTTGGCATGGGAATGGGATTAATTTCAGACATAAAAATGGGACCCGATGGATATCTTTATTTATTGGAGATGAATTCAGGGCCAGGCGGCATACTTTATCGCTTGGTACCTAATAATTAATCTCAACTAAAGTACCAGACAAAATGAATAGTAAAGATACAAAAGAGGACATCATTCATAAATAATTCTTTATACAAATCCATAACTTTTGGTTATAAAAGAAAGTTTTGAAATAATAAGATTTTAACCGGCAGCCAATAAGTCACTGGATATTGGAATTTCATTATATAAAACGCATTCAAAGTATATCGTTCCTTTGATTGAAGCTAATCCGAATAATTCTTACGGTGCAAAATGTGACAAGTAATCGCATTTATAAATATCATAAAATATCAAAATATCCGAGATAATTACTCAAGCCTTTGTTGTTATTGCCTTGGCTTCGATTTATTTGTTTGATAATAATAATATATGAACACAGTAACAGCCAAAAGAATCAAAACAATGATGCTTAAATATAATCCGGTATAGTACCAGTCCTGTGGTTTATATTCGATAACAACATCAAAATTACCAGTTTTATTAATTAAAAACCCATTAACTATAGAAGATAGAGGAACATTATCTATTTTCTTTTGAGACTGTTGATCACTATTATCACTATTATCATCACCAACAATGCTTGCAGTCCATAGTGGATCATATGTTTCTGAAAACAATAAGACAAATGGTTTTGTTGCATTGTCTATTTTTACAATATGTTTTGTGGGATTAATTTTAGAATAATTACTCAAATGTGCCGGTTTGCTTTGATCGCTAAAAGGTAGACTAGAGGAATTGTGATTTGCGTCTGTATTTTCACTATTAATTGGATATATTAGCGCAAAATCTAGTTTAGTTTTCAAATCAGACATTGTCAATTCTATTTGATGTGTCTTCTTTTGTAGATATACAGTAGAAGCAAGTGAAAATGTGTTGTACGGAGAGGAGTTGGAGTTGGAGTTGGAGTTGGAATCATTACCAGAATGACTTTGATAATCTGTTTCCACACCATCAATTACCAATTTAATTGGTTTATCTTCCAAGGCTCCTGTATCATTAT
>JBBRRF010000311.1:0-2988 GCA_038200885.1 Candidatus Nitrosocosmicus sp. | reverse complement strand
TTATTTACTAGCATACTTTTTGGAACTGGAAATCCATATGCTTGAAGTACAGCATAACCCTCATCCTCTAAAAGATTTGTTCTGCCTTGTTCGTAAACGTTCGATATAACACCCCTGACCTTCTCCTTATTAACGGAGAAAGATGGTATGGATTCCTTCTTGCCGTTTAACCAATTACTAAACCTATACATCGAATCTAATGTTCTTATGGCAGGTTCTGAATACATAAAATGAGGTACTCCCCCTTCTGACAATATAGATTTGTTTTCAATACCTTCAGCCAAACCCATTAGTGCAGCTAGCATTGTCTTTCCACTATTCTTTGATGTTCGAATTATTGTTTTGGCTAATTCATTATAATCTAAAGTCGCAGATGGGGTACACATTGTTACTACAGACCCAACACTAGAATTAGACAATACTTCAATCAATACTTTTTCAAACCTATTAAAATCCGCATCGCCTACTATATCAACAGGATTTCGTGAGGATCCATGCGGCGGAATAACTTTAGATATACTTTCCCTCGAATTAGAAATATCTGCCATTTGGATGTTATATTTGGAACAAGAATCGGTGGAAATGATTGCAGGTCCACCTGCATTAGAAACAATTACTACCCCCATATTATTCATTGGTAAAGGTTGTTTTGAAAAAGCAGTCGCTAATTCAAATAATTCCTGCATTGTATCTACCCGGATCACACCAGCTTGCTTAAATACAGCATCGTATACTTCGTCTGAACCCATCAATGCACCTGTATGAGACATTGCGGCTCTGGCGCCTTCTGGAGTCCTACCAGATTTTAAAACAATAATTGGCTTTCTCTTTTCCAAAGTAATTCTTTTAGAAGTATTCATGAACCGTCGGCCATCATGAATATCCTCTAAATACATCACAATTACTTTGGTATAAGGATCATCTTCTAATAATTCAAGTATATCAGTTTCATCCATATCCACCTTGTTTCCCATACTAATTACTTTGGAAAATCCTATTCCCTGAGCTATGGCATCCTCTACCGTAGCTGCGCAAATAGCTCCACTTTGAGAAACAAGAGCTATTTCACCATGTTTAGGAGTAATTTTCAAAAATGTTAAATTCATAAGATTTTGATCGGTAAGACTCATTATTCCAAGACAATTGGGCCCTATTATTCTGATTCCATATTTTTTACCAACATCTTGTACTTGTTGTTCCAATTTTGCACCAGTTTCGTCAACTTCTTTAAAGCCTGCAGAAACAATTATGCAAGATTTTATATTTTTTTTTCCTATTTCTTCCATAATTGCAGGAACGATTCTATTGGGGGTGGCGACTACCGCAAGGTCAATGTTGTCATCTACATCAAGTACGCTTTTGTAGGCTTTTATGCCAGATACCGATGAACTAGTCGGGGTAATCGGATATATTTTTCCCCTATAGCCGCTCAATATATTGGAAAAAATAGCTTTACCTACTCCAGGTTTTTCTGATGCTCCTATTACAGCAATAGAAGATGGTGAAAGGAAAATGTTCTTTAAATTTTCATTACTCAATAAAAAAAGTATATCATCTGGTTATAAAAATATTAAAAAAATTTAGTTTTTATATTAAAGAAATATTTATCATTATAGCTAAATGTCTTCAAACAAGTTGACCATAGATATTGATACTCATGGACTGATAAGCGATCTTCAGAAATTGATAAAAATTCCGAGTGTTTCTGCAAGAAAGCAAAACTTGGTAGAGTGTGCCAAGGAGATCGTTGCAATGATGAAAAGAATAGGAATCAATGCAGAGTTGATATATTTTGATGATGATCAGAAAAATTCTGCACCTCCACTAGTTTATGGAGAGGTCAAATCCAAATCAAATCCAAATGGGAAAACTTTATTATTTTATAATCATTACGACGTACAACCAGAAGAACCTAGGGATTTATGGGAATATGAACCGTTTGAAGGTAAAGTAGAAGGGAATTTGATTTATGGGAGAGGTGCTTCCGACGATAAGGGTGAACTTGTAACCAGATTAAAAGCAATAGAGTTTTTTCTAAAACAAAGAGGCGATGTTCCAATGAATATAAAGTTTCTAATTGAAGGAGAAGAGGAGATCGGAAGCAAGAATATATCAAAATATCTAAAAAAATACAATACAAAATTCAAGACCGATGTAGTTATTTGGGAATTTGGATATATAGATCAGGAACAAAAACCCATTATCAGTTTGGGGATGAAAGGCCTCTTATACGTAGAATTGACGGCACAAGGTGCCTCTAGAGATGTTCATTCTAGTTTAGCTGTTTTGATAGAAAATCCTGCTTTGAGAATTGTCCAAGCATTATCAACATTGGTCGATAGAGAGGGAAATATTTTGATAGAGGATTGGTTTAAAGAAGTTAAAGAATTATCTGAAGAGGAAAGTTTGATCATAGACAGCGAGTCATTTGATGAGGAAAGTTTTAAAAAAGAATATGGAATCAGCAAATTTATCAATAATATTAGCGGGAAAAGAGTAAAGAAAGCTTTGACCTGTGAACCAACATGTAACATATCCGGATTAAATTCGGGATATTCAGGACCAGGTGCAAAAACCATAACGCCTTCAAAAGCAATGGCAAAGATCGACTTTCGTTTGGTTCCAAATATGGACCCCGGTCTCCAGTTTAAAAGGCTAGAGAAACATCTAGTAGAAAACGGATTTGAGGATATCAAAGTCACACTTATTCATGGAGAAGCAGCTGGAAGAACTGCATTAGATAATCAATATGTAAAAATAATTGAAAAATCTGCAAATGAAATTTTTGGAGATTCAATGATATCAATTTCATCTGCAGGTACTGGACCTATGTATGATTTTATTGATTTACTAAAAGCTCCTTGCATTTCGATTGGTGGGACCTATATATTTTCAAGTATACATTCGCCAAACTAATTTGCAAAGATCGACCTTCTTTAAAAAACTACTAAATGTATGATAAAAATCATCGAAAATATTTCAACGACT
>JBBRRF010000310.1:0-2991 GCA_038200885.1 Candidatus Nitrosocosmicus sp. | reverse complement strand
TATGTTTATTCCATCAAAATGGAAAACATGAAGCAAGAGCTGATGCTAAAAGCGTCGCTATATAACAAGTTTTTGTCTCTTTAGACAAGACGTTAAATAAAGATTATTTGTAATCAGGATGAATCATGCAACACAGCAGAATTCATGCTTTTTCTATATTGCTAATCAGAGTCTTTGACTATAACTTACTGCAAGTAAGACATCCATTTCTTGTGCCCCGCCCCGTCACTCCATCACCCTATTTGAAATTATTGATCGATTTGTTAATCAACTGGCTATCAAAACGTCTAGTAGTCTCCCTCCCTATGGTGATCAATAGTTGACTGAAACTACCAACTCTGCTATGAGCTTAGCGTTACTGTTATTCTTAATATCCAGAAGATATTGATAACACTTGTAAAATTCGTATATGGTAACAACATTAAAAGATTCGTGATTTTTTACTTTTTCTTATTTTTTTCAAACTAGAAACCATTTTTGTATATGTATAATACCTGTCAAGCATCATCTGAACGCCTTTGTGCTTTGTGATTGATCAGGATGTCAAGAAAACTTGCAACAAATTCAAGATTTGATACTTTTAGTGATCAGTTTTATCCAAAAATACCCATATTCAATCTGTCGTTGTGAAATTTGACCGATTAATCTTATTATACGCAGAATAAAACAAATAAGTCTAGTGAAAAGGAAATCATCCTTCTTTGACCAAATCTTGCTTGCAGTCACAGTTATGATAGTGGTTGGATTGACCAGCTTTGTAATTGATCAAAATTTACAATTAACAAATTCGATATCAGCTAATAGCCCGGTAGGATCTATTAATAAGAATGAATTAACGTTGCCTGATAGTAATTCTGATATCGTTTCTATTGATAAAGTCGACCCAAAAAAAGTCATTGTGGGAGATATAGAAATTGCATATAAGACTTTTGGAAGGGGAGAGCCAATCCTACTCATTAGTGGCAGTGGGAATGTAATGGACGTCTGGCCCTCATATTTTCTGAACGAATTGGCGAAAAGTCATAAGGTAACTATTTTTGATAATCGAGGCGTTGGGAATACTACAGAAGGAACAAAACCTTTCTCAGTTAAACAATTTGCAAATGATACTCTGGGTCTAATGAATGTTTTAGGAATACAAAAAGCTGACGTGTTTGGATTCTCCATGGGTTCTTTTGTTGCTCAACAGTTGGTTATTACGTACCCAGAAAAGGTAAATAGACTAATATTATATGGATCATCATGCGGCGGGCAAGAAGGCATTCCCCAAGATCCCAAAATAATTAGTGTATTATCAGATTTTGTTAATAATCGCACGAAAGATGCCTCTGCATTCCTAGAAGTTACCTTCCCACTTAAATGGATTAAAGAACATCCAAACTTTTTAGAATTGATTCCAAAGACCTCTGAAACTATCCTTTCCTCTACCGTAAAAAAACAGTTTGAGATAAATGAAGATTGGCTTTCTACTAATTGGTCTGGAGTTTGCGATTTACTTCAAGAAGTGACTAAACCCAGTCTAATCATAACAGGCACCGATGATGAAGCGATTCCCTCTGGAAACTCACTAATTCTCGTAGATAAAATCCCCGGATCATGGCTTGTGCAAATCGAGGATGCGGGACATGGATTGATATATCAGTATCCCGAAATCTTTACTGAAATCGTAGGAACATTTTTGAATGTATCAGCAACAATAAGGTAAGAAATAGATAAGACTCCCTTTTCTTACATCATCCTCTAACATAGACTCCTATTGAATTCTCGACAGAGATATTTGCTGTAGTTATTAACTTGATGCATGTATTTCATTATGCTGACAAAATTTATTCCAGATACGGCTAGGTGTTTTACCTTTTAAGAACTATTATAGGACCACTCGAAAATAATCTCTGTTTTCATAAAAGAAAATCATCTCCATTTCATTAGTCAGGGTTATTGATAGACACAAGCGTGATTAGTAGTTCTCGACACTATTAAGGGCCTTGAAAAACTATTTGGTTGATTGGACCATGAAGTTGTCAATTTATCATATTGTATAATAATCTCATTCACATGCCAGTTCTTGAGAAAATCCGCTCTACCTTGTTAAGTCGTCAAAGACATACATTTCACTTAAGAATGCAATTAATTGAGCATGGGTCATAAGTGCCAACAAATAAAGCTGGTCTTATAGATTACCATTTTTTGTTTGAAACAGATACTGTCCACAAAACCAGCAATAAACAGTTCGTCATCCATTCTAATTAGCATTTTGTATCTTGTTGGACTGATTGATTGGTCATAGTATAACTCTGTCAAACACCGTCACAGGGGATCTTTTGTATATTCACTCACCATCATTCTACGGTGCTTTATAGTCAGAATAAGGTTCAGACTAGACTCGAACTGATCACGATCGTTTTCTTTCCTTGGATTTGCCCTATAATAGAAGGGTGATGAAAGCATGTGGCTTATCTTTATCTTTATCACATACACCAAACAGACAAACCTTTGACAGGGGGTTAAAGACTAGCTCCAAAGATATCAAAGAAAGAATAGCAGCAGTGGGAAACCTGTGTTTGTTTCACAGGATTTGGTCAAACCATACATCCTTGCCATAGACAGTACCTTACTGTGATCAAAAGAAGGTTTGGCATGTGTCATCGATGAAAGAAGGAATAGTCCCTTATTCAGGAATTGACACGGATGCAAGGTGGGGCTACAGTCATACTAGAGGATGGATATTTGGTTATAAACCGCATATGATGTCCAGTACTGATTTTTCTTCTGTAATAGTACCTCTTGTAGCTGATGTTACCACAGCCAATGTATCTGACAAACCGGTTTATCCTGATTTGATATCTTGTCTATCTTCATAAACACTAAAATCTATTCGCTCTTATTTCTGAATGTTTCAGCTGCTAATTATAGAGTATTTCCATGAATCTTTCCTTTCTTGTCTTGGTTCTTTTATTGTTATGAATGAACTGAAATGTTTTTGAGTATGTT
>JBBRRF010000309.1:0-2992 GCA_038200885.1 Candidatus Nitrosocosmicus sp. | reverse complement strand
ATAAGGCTGCAAACATCTATCAGAGCTCACTTGATAATGTGGCTCACTTATACAGCAGCTTGTATATCAGCACACCCCATTCAACAAACAAGACCTTTTTTTACAGAGGTCACGCATAATAAGGGGTTTGAGTGATGCTGGATAACAGTAGATAACAAGAATAGACTTTTACATGTATACAACAAAGCATGGTGTAAAAATAATTATGGATAATTTGATCTTAATAATCACAGATAATTAGTTTGATTTACCACACATAACATAAACCATCATTCTCAAAGAGAAGAACATTATTCTGTATTAAAGTGAAAATTCCAAAACTAGATCAAGACTAGGTAGCTAAAGAGTGTCAAAATAAGAGATAAAAAAAATAGTATTTTTGAAAGACTAAAGTCTCTTTGGAGCCAAAATTTTCCTTTGCCAACCACTTTTTTCAATTATTTTCTAAAATTGGATGCAGAATAACATATGTGGACCGACCAGCAGGTGGTCAAAACATGAGAGTACCCCTGTAACAATAATAATATAAAGTTTGTAAAAAAGTCGCGAATCCGGCCAGAAAATTACACTTATTCAAACCCTGGAACAGTTTTGTTAGGGATGATGTATGAAGCTAGAGGAATTATTTCCCTTTGAAGATTCCCATCATCAGTGTCAGGAATTGAAGGATTTGTAGTCTTGTTATTGGCGTACACTACCATGGTGACCATTCTGTCATTTAATTCTAAATCATCAGGAAGTTTAAATGAGACATTTAGTCTGTCATTGTGAATATCCCAATTTTCTGCTTCAATTATACTATAAGATTCCGGTTGAACATATTGTTCATAAAATTCTAATGGTTTACTTACGATTAGTCCCAGATTACCCATGCTATAGTTTAATTTATTTTTGTTCTCTTCGTACTCCCCCTGGTTAGGCGGGTTGTCAAAATAGAATGAAATGTGACTTAATTGTAGATTTTTTTTCGGATCAAGTATTTTTGCTTCCAATAAAAACTCATTGTCTTCATTTGAGAGATTGTATCTCAGATAATTGTTTTCAAAATTCTGAACGAGAACAAAATAATATTCATTAAATGCTATCCCGATACTTACATTTGTATGAAGTTTATCAAAAACATTGTTTTTATGACCATCGTGACAGCACAAAAAATCATTAAACATCATAGAATTTTCTAGCTCATCAATTGCATCAAAAGGATCTAGCGGCTCACAATATAATCTGGAATCACTGGTACAAAAAGAATGAGATGATATTCCTTTCATGGCTTCATCAGTATTAACATAGCTTATTTGACCTATGTTTTGTTGTACGTAACCTGTACCATTATGTAAAGAATATAACATGTAGGGTTTTAATCCATTCTTGCTCCAATGAGATAAAAGCTCTGATTGTAGTATTTCAGCTGCATGATATTGAGCAGCCTTATTGTCACTTAGAGATACAGGGTTGAGTCCAACACTCAATCGATCGGCATTTATCTTGGATAATGCATAACCCTGTAATATTTTCAAACTCGAAGTTCCATTTATGGAAAAAACTTCATCAAAGTCGGTAATATAGGTCAAGGAAATGAGAATCATCAGAATGTTAGGCAGTACAACAATAAGGAGCATTTCAAATATTTAGCAACAGATGTCCTGCTGTTTACCCATTAAGATGCGACAGCCAGTCCGTATATGAAAAACCCCTACAAACATTTTGATAATCCCATTTTGTCATTCTGGTTGTCAAAACGATTTCGACCCACCATTTGGAACAAGAAGGCAGAAGCTACCAAAATTAAAGATACAACAACAGTTGAGAGAATCTGAGATCCAGAGATCCCCAATAATAATCCTAATACTGAGGACACTGCAAAGATAATCACAATGATCGGTATCCATTTTTTAAGTAATACCTTTTTATCAAAATTAATCATACGACATACAAAGGTGTTACAGAACAAATTAAGGGTTACGGGTAACAAGAGGAGATAGCATTAGACATATCATAAATAACAGAATTTAATCAATAAGTTCGACTATCCCTTGAGTTAGCATGATCCTGCGCAATTCTTTAGCTAAATCAGTGACAGTGATGATCCCTATCACTTTCCCATTTGATATAACAGGCAATCGCCTTATTCGATTATTGATCATTCGTTGAACCGCAACATCCACAGGAGTATCTGGTGCTGCATAGGTCTGGATCTTGGACATTAATTCAGATATCTTCACTTCTGATGACACTCTATCATTAGCACAAACCCTTTTAACAAAGTCTCGCTCCGTAATGATTCCGAGCAATTCATCATTATCCTGAACTATCAGAGAACTAATCCTTTTTTCTTTCATCAGCAGAGCGGCATCTAATGCGGATTTATCAGAATTAATTGTAACAACATGACTAGACATGATCTCACTTACTACTTCTTGCATAACAGTTTCTTAACCATTAAATAAAAAAAGATTTCTCCTAGTAGTCGTATGTCATACCATTGATGTTAATTTTTGACCAAAGGTATAACTAGTGGTTGACGATATAAGTTCCACAAAAGATTTAAAAATAATTGTGTTAAATTAAATATATAGAAATGGAAAGTAAGAACTTTTTCACTACAATTTTGAATAAAATCCGTCTCATAAGAGCATCAAGAAAGCATAAGGTAACAGCATAACTTGTGCAAAATTTAATGTTTTGACTAAAATAGTATTTATAAATTTTTTCGGATAATTAAAATATTGTTTTAAAAAGATACAAAGCTCCAAATATTTACTAGTAGTTTTCAACCAAGATTATTACGATAAAATTACAATTTATGATTGAATTATGAAACAAAAAAAAAATAGATTAAATTACTTGCCACGGTCTTGAAGCAAATGTTACTCCAAGCCCAGCAGCAATAATTATGCTCTGATATATTATGTTGTTCCATGGAATTGGTTTAAGTATTGGTTCACCAACTACCTGAATAGTCTGACCTGGACCCAAACCTGGACCCACGTTT
>JBBRRF010000308.1:0-2999 GCA_038200885.1 Candidatus Nitrosocosmicus sp. | reverse complement strand
TTTTCGGAATTACGTGAATCACTAAACACAAAATGGAATGTAGAAGTACTGGAACCAAGAGATGGAATAGGAGGTCACTGTCTTCCCAAAGATACAAAGATGTTTATTAATTCATCTAACACAATGAGAAGCAAAATACTTCAAGCAGCCATGGAGATTGATGATGATTATAAAGAATATTTTCAAAGTAGAGATGAATAAATGAACTAATTTGTAATAAAGATTGTAGTGCCGATTAGTTCTTTGAGTTAACATTTAGAAAGTTTTTGCAAGAGGGTATTTAAAAAAATAAAAGATATTTTACATTAAAAAATGGTGAAATTATTGTCCAGACTGCAAAATTGGTGGTGGGCTCCAAGTTCCATTCAAAAGTGCTTCTGCTGGCAGATAAGTGCGCAATACCACTTTAAAGTTAGATGAATCTTGAACTGATGGTGCTGGTAGCCAATTGGATTCTCTATCAGGTCCTGGATTGAGATTCTGAATGTATATATCAAGTGAACCATCGGTATTGTTCCTTAATCCTTCAGTATATTGTCCTATATTGACACGATCTATTGGATTTTGTATAAAGAATGATTGATTATTATACATTGAAATAGACCAGAATGCATTGACAGGTGGAGTCTGTCCTGGCTCGAAGTGGATTGTGTAGTTGTTATTACCAGTTAGAGGTTGACCCTCGGAATTTACAAATGTGAGTGGATATGTAGCTTCCTGTGCTGTATTTGCTCCGATTCCAACTTTGGTGGTGGCAGCGCGCAGAAGATAGTCAGATGCGTAATTACCCGCAGCCGTATTTATACTCCAACCATTAACTTTTTCTCCAAAATTAGCTTGTTGTATAGATATCAACTGATCCCCTTCTGTAATGCCGGTTTGTAGGGCTGTTTTTATAGTGTCATTAGCCTGGGTCGATGGTGTCATACCAGGACCGATACCTATACTTGCAAGTTTTTTAACAATACTTTGGTCTGGCGGATTCAATGGATTACCATCCATTGCAGCACCAATCTCATCGTAGATTTCGATACCAGAGGTTGGTATGAACTGATAAGTCCCTTTTAACGGAAAAGCAGTAGAAGCATTTGTCATTGTCGTTAGATTGGTTGTCAATGAAGCTGCATCAGATGACGGTGAAGTAGAATTGTTCAAGTAATCTGAGAGGTGCATTGCTTTTACCTGGTCGTAAATTTCAACCACATTTTGCAAGTCAGACGGACCTTTTACTAATATCCTCGATATCATCCAATTAAGTTCAGTAGGAGACCATATCTTTATCATTCCATCTGGAATTTGGCCATTCCAGTCAGGACTTGAAATTAGATAGGTACCGCCTTCACCGCCGGTAGCCCTAGTTCCAAGATATGCATAGTTATTTGTATATGCATCCATAAATTGAAATGAACTGTATCTGTCTGACTCAATTGGAGGTATTGATAAAACAACTGGTTCTCTTGTTAGATTAGCATAAAGTTGACCATAAAGTGTATCTGCATTTGGAGTTACAATACCGGTGTCATTGGCATTGACGAGTTCAGGTTGGTATGTAAATTCGTTTAAGGGGGATGAAAAAGTTGTGTCGTTGGCTATAACATTGGAGTTCGTGAAATAGTTTATACTTCGTTCTACCGATACTAGTGGATATCCGAAAATTTATGCAAGCGTTGCTATATCTTCAGGATTATTAGAAGCGTAAATTTGGTCCATTTTCATCTTTGCATCAGTGATACTTGAATTAGCAGTGATAATTATATTAGGAACAGAAGTAGATGAAGAATTTTCTTGGGCCGTTGTAATAAAGGGCCTGATACCAATAAATGAAGATAGCATCAAAATCCCTATTAAAAACATAGGTAGAAGAATGTTCTTATAGATTTTCATTTATTGTTGTCATTCATGTGCTCTATTTAAACATATATGATTGACAGGCTCTGACTACTTGAAAATCTTTTTCTGACATGGTAACCATAACTAAGGATAGGTTCAAAGTTTACATACTCCGTATGAGAGCGAGGCTCTGACTGAACCAATATCCTAAGCGGTTGTACAATTACCTCAGAAAGAAGGTGGATGGATGTTTGCCGTTTTAAGCCCCTAAAAAAAATAAGGAAATGAAAAATACAAAATAGGAAGGAAATTGCATAAATTAGAAACCAATAAAGCTGTTTGTGTTAGTTAATCAAGAGATCTATTCGGTCTATCTACCCGTACAAACATGCTAAGATGCAATTCTTGGTCTCTTTGAGAGGAACTCAGGCAAATTGATGGGAAGGTCGGGCTTGCCTTTCATTGGTTCTTTAATTATACCTATCAATTCATCTATACTTGTAGAATAATTTAATTTTTTTAACCTATCTCGGACTGAAATCGAATTAGTGGCAACTTCTTTCTCACCGAATATGAGTGTATAATGAATCCATTCAGTTTCTGCATCTCTAATCTTTTTGGATAGAGTATCCTCCCTATCATCAATGTCCGCGCGAATAGAATTAATTTTCAGTTGCTCTAGCAGTTCAACACATTTGGGGATAAAATCGTCTCTTACGGGAATTAATCTTACTTGGGTATTCATTAGCCAAATTGGTAAATACGGTGTTTTACCTTCTTTCATCATCTTGGCAGATTTTTCAAGCAATGCAAAAATGACCCGCTCAATCGCTCCGCTAGGTGAATTATGCAAAATTATGGGATTTTTCTTGTTACCCAACTCATCTATAAATGTAATGCCATATCGTTCCCCGTTTTCAATATCAATTTGATCTGTAGCTAGCGCAGAAGCTTTGCCAGAGTTATCTAGAAAATTGAACTCCCATTTTAGGACAAAATAAAAGAATCTATTGTCCCACATTTCTACGAGAACCGGTTTACCAATCTTCGTTACTAAATGTTGAATAAACTCTTTGTTATTGGTATAAAATTCATTAGTAAATCTTATGGCCATCTCTAAATCTTTATCAGTAGAGATTCCAATTTCTTCCATTACAGAAACAGATAAA
>JBBRRF010000307.1:0-3003 GCA_038200885.1 Candidatus Nitrosocosmicus sp. | reverse complement strand
TCTATCAATTCCAATGCATCCAGTGTCAGCAATTGAAGTAGCAGAACTAACAAAAATAGTAGAAAATGCTCATAGATATCTTCAAATAGCATTTGCAGAAGAGCTTTATCTTTATTGCAAGTCTAACAGCATCAGTTTTTCAGAATTACGTGAATCACTAAACACAAAATGGAATGTAGAAGTACTTGAACCCAGAGATGGAATTGGCGGTCACTGTCTTCCCAAAGATACAAGGATGTTTATCAATTCATCTAACACATTAAGAAGCAAAATACTTCAAGCAGCCATGGAGATTGATGAGGACTATAGAGAATATAGAAGAAAATTAGAGAAGGAAGTTAAAGTTCCAGCCGTATGATCAGATAACATTATTACCATTTTTTTTAACTAAACTAGGCATCTATTCATGAAAAACCTAAAACCAAATACCAGCGAAAAGATTCACGAATCCACGTGGATTACATTGGCAATATTGGGATCGACAATTTTGATCACGATGTACGGAGAAACCATGCTTTTACCAGCTATTAGTGATATAATTAGAGATTTTGATATTTCATACAGTACCTCGTCATGGATTCTGACGGCCTACTTAATTTCAGGAGCAGTCATGACGCCTATTACAGGAAAATTATCAGACATATATGGTAGAAAGAAAATGGTGCTTGTAATTTTTATTATTTATATTATAGGGATCGCCATTGGAGGATTGTCAACTAATATTTACACTTTAATTCTGGCAAGAATCATTCAAGGGATAGGCATTTCAATGTTTCCCATTGCATTTGGTATCATAAGAGACCAATTTCCTATGTCTAAGATTGCAATTGGTATAGGAATATTCAGTTCGATGTTTGCTGCAGGATCAGTAGTGGGAATTGCTATAGGTGGGACAATAGTCCAAAATTTTGGATGGCAAGCTACCTTTTTCACTATAATACCAGTGGCAATCATACTTTGGATCATAATAAAGAAGCGAATAAAGGAGGATGACACAACAAATATCAACGACGAAGTTGAACAAAATTCAAATTTCAACCCACCCAAAAAGGAAAATGTACGATTAGATCAGAGTAACCTTAGTGATAAAAAAACCAGACATCATATTGATATTAAGGGAGCAATGTCGTTAGCTTTATCAATTTCAGCTTTCTTATTAACTTTAACATATTTTGCAAACATAAATAGCGATTCCAATAAATTTACATCGTTTGATGGCATCGTCCTGGGTTCACTTGTTACACTGACAATTTGCTCAATGATAGCGTTTGTAATAGTTGAAAGAAAGGCAAAGGATCCGTTAATACCACTCAGATTATTATCAGACAGGATTTTGCTTCCCTCAAATATTATCCTCCTAGTTTTCGGAATAACAATGTTTATGATTTATCAAACCATACCGATATTGGTAACTAGCCCAATACCGTTTGGATTTGGTGGGCAAGCAATGGATAGTGCAATGGTTCAATTGCCGTTCATGATAATTTTCCTAATATTTGCTCCATCCTCTGGATTTATAGTATCAAAAATAGGCAATTTCAAGCCAATTGTTGTAGGAAGTGTTTTGACTACAATTGGTTTTGTTAGTTTACTTGTATTTCATGTAAGTGAATTTTTAATTTCACTAAATCTGATAATAATCTCCGCAGGATTGTCATTGACACAGGTAGGAGCTTTCAATATCACATTGCAACATACACCCCATCAGTATAGTGGAGTCTCGATAGGGATATCAGTAGTATTAATATTAATGGGCAGTTCCATAGGTCCAGTAATTGCCTCAACCTATATGCAAGCTTTTCAAGAGTCAGTAATCGGTATTGGCGGACAATCATTTCCTTCTCAGTTATCGTATAATCTCATCTTTATCACCGCAACAATAATTTCTATGATATCCTTCCCCTGTATGATATTATTGAAAAGAAGAACAAATCAAATTACCCTAAAACAGCATGAACTATAAATTCTCCAGTGGCTACACTTTCCCATAGTGCAGTTGGCTTTCTAGCAAGAAAAATCGTAAATTGAGGGCAAAATTCCCCATTTTCAGTAAAAGGAATCCCGTACTCATATTCTACATAAGAATCAAGAACTAAGGATGATGTTTCATTATTCCGACCAATGTATATAATAGAAAACCCCATATCAAAATAGTTCAACGAATATATTTATCGGAATCCCATTAGCTCGCATACCAATTCTGATTCTACCAGTCTCATATGATATATCACCTATACTATCCTTTAATCCTCGCGACGCAAAATGCAAATGATTACTCCGCAGGTTTATTTTATAGGTCCCGTCATTTTCATTTTGAAGTCCCGACAAAAACTTCATGTGGCCTTCATTTCTCAATTCATCAAGTTCTCTACAGATAGGCTTGATAATACTCCAAGCTTCTGCTTCTGTTAGCTCTTTGGTCAATTCTTGTCAATAATCGGGACCGACTTTTATTGGTTAAGATCGTGTTGAACTAGATCTAATGACAAAGATTAAATGACTAGTAATGCAATCCTGATCCTAATTTACTAATCTTCAACTAATATTGTAAATACTAATTTGATTAAACCAGATTTAATGTCTTAGAGCAGCCAAGATAAGAAAGAAAATCGTTAGCAGACATGAAGATACCCGAAAAAGATGTTATGATAATTTTGAAAACGCTAGCCTTTTTCAAGAGATCGTTCATTATTAGAATTAGATCATTTGGAAACTAGAACTTCATCCCCTTTCAACTCAGTCCCTAATTCATAGGCATTAGTCACATCTTTTACAAAGAGTACGCCGTATGGTTCGTCTTGCATATCAAAGCTACGTATCATCTCTTCAATGATTTGGTTAACAATCGAATCCGAAACTATTGAAATCACAAGGACACGTCCTATAAATTTAGGTATTGTGGTTCTACCGGTTTGATAAGAATGAATAATTTCGGAGATAGAGCGTGGAGTTCTGCCAGTTCCTTGGATATCAAAAAAGGTAATACCCAACTTATGCTTTTGT
>JBBRRF010000306.1:0-3008 GCA_038200885.1 Candidatus Nitrosocosmicus sp. | reverse complement strand
TTTCCTCCGTCATTACCGTCATCATCGTGTCTGGATATGCTTATGTTATTGCATGAATTGTTGTTATCCTCTCCTGCCTCGCATTTTGAGTTTTGTTTATTATCTTGAGATTGATTAGAATCCTTTTTTCCATGCGCACTATATTCCATAGATCCTAAGAAAGAAAATGAGGTTACAGCTAATAGTAAAACCGTTGATATCATTACAGATGTTTTTAAACGATGCTTAATCTGCAAACTTTTACTCGTATATTTTTAAACAATAATATATGATATTACTATTTTTAAAGATTTGTATATAACTTATTTATATATCATAATAACACTAAATAATCCTATTACTTTTATTACCTTTATTATCATAATATCTTGAATTGAGTTTTTACATAGATAAGAAAAATATTATCCTATTCTCCTATTTATCATCCAGATCAGCAACCATTTTTTTGTGATATATGTCAAAATTTCAGACTCATTTCAAAATAACTTTGACAATATTTTTCGTTCCTCAGACTTTTGTTTGATTCCCACCTCGCCACCTCGCCACCTCGCCACCTCCCCTATACTCCAGTGACCACTACCAATTCTTTCAATTCCTATCTTTAACTTCATCGAGATCAATCCATCCTTCATAATTTCTCTTAGGATTTCAAATGTAGAATTCCTGGTTGAAGAAAGTAAGATTAATCTTGGTAGATCAGAAAAGAAAAAGAGAAAGGTAAATTGAAATACTATATAGGTTGTTGCGGATGGAAGAGCCCAGAATGGGCCAAGAATTTTTATCCTGCTGGATTGGATTCCACGCAATATCTTTCGTATTATTCTAAACTTTTTAATTTTGTACATCTTGACCTCGGCAAGAGCTTGTTTCCTCCAGGCTCTATTGCTCTAAAAAAATGGGCGAATGAAACTTCGGATGATTTTCGATTCTCTATAAAAATTCCTCAAAATCTTATTGATAAAACCATGACATCAGACCAATTTGAATCACTTGGAAGGTTTTTGGAAGATTTACAAGTGTTAAAAGAAAAAATTCTTGTAATTTTATTATCACCGCCCCACCAAGTATCACTACAAAATACTGGACGTACTTGGTTAGAAGGAATACTGCATAACGCTACTTATCACGGTTTTTCTGTGGCCGTTGATTTTGGGATCAATAATACATGGTACCAAGAATTAACGTACAATATTTTAAGAAGACATAATTCATCTTTTGCTTGGTCACATACCGGATATCTATATTACTATCCAGCCGTTACTTCTAATTTCATTTTCCTTAATCTTGATAATGCTTCTATCAATCATGACCGAGCTATGAGATGGATCAATTTGATAAAGCAAAAGGAAAAGGAAACAGGTTATCCAAAATATACCAATAATGTTATTGATTATTCAATTATTGTACTCCGAAATCCATCCATGGTTCATCTTATTCAAAATTTGATATTTCCTAAACCTAAAAGTGTTAATTCATCAGAAGATTTACAAAAACCTTCTCTTGTTACCCAAATCTGGCCGGGAAAAATTATCATGCACATTGACATGAATGCTTTTTTCCCGGCCTGTGAAGAACTGAGAGACTCTTCTCTTAAAGGTAAGACCCATGCAGTAATAATGACTCCTGAAAGAGAAGACAGCTTGATAACAAGAGGAGCCGTCGCTTCCTGTTCATACGAGGCTCGAAAATTTGGCGTTAGATCTGCAATGTCTTTATCAAAAGCCAAGGAGTTGTGTCCTAGCCTTATACTAAAACCTGTAGACAAAGAATATTACAATTCGATCTCTCAACAGGTTATGAGCCTGTTGGAGGAATACGCTGACGCATTAGAACAAACTAGTATCGATGAGGCATACATTGATTGCACTAAAAAAATTTCGCAGTATCAAAAACAGAATATTTCAGGAGATGATCCTGTCGATCAGAAAAAATTGAAAAATACACCTAATAATTCCACAAGAAAATATGACATCCAGGAAGGTTTTTCAATCCGGGAATTTGCATTAAATATTAAAGATTCTATCAGGGCACAGTGTAATGGACTAATTTGTTCAATTGGCGTTGCGTCAAACAAGTCAGTTGCCAAGATTGCATCTGATTTTCAAAAACCAGATGGCCTTACTATCGTTTATCCTCAAGACACTACAACATTTTTATCCACACTAGCAGTAGATAGAATATCTGGAATTGGAATAAAAACTACACGTACACTTAAAGACATGGGAATTGAGACCATAGGACAATTATCCGATTCGAATATCCAAAAACTGTCTGATAAATTTGGGAAAAAACAAGCATTGTGGATGTGGCAGATAGCAAATGGCAAAGAAAATGAACCTGTTATACCTCGCGAAAACAACCTGTCCTTAAGTACCGAGGAGACTTTGTTAAAACCCCTAATTAATAAAAGAGACATTCTGAATATTCTTGCTAATAATATGTCTGATGATATTTATGAACGTGTCAGAAGAAAAGGATACGAGTTTAAAACTGTTGGAATCAAGTTAGTTAGGACTGATTTTTCGATTGAAACCAGAGAAATTACCTTTTCATCATATCAAAAGAATAAAGAAAGTATAATATCTGTTATGGGGACATTATTGAATCGATTCAGTCTTAATGATGATGACAACAGCACCGAAGAGAATAGCGAAGGAGGTATCCATACTACCAATAGCTATGATGTGAATTCCATGTACATAAGAAAACTTGGCATTAAAGTGTCCAACCTGTTAAAAATAGAAAGGGATGAAAGAAATCCTCAAAAATCCATAATGGATTTCATTTGATGTTATTATTAATATTTTAATCAAATTTTGACTATTCTAGGACATTTAAGAAAACTCTAAATAGATAAACAATAAAGAATAACATATTTTTTGCCTTATACACTAGATCTCTTGCGTAATTAGCCAAAACAGCTATATTTCCTTCAGTCTCATACAAACCTGTACTTTCTTTGCTATCCTATGATAGGTTATCCAAAAAACCGTTGCTGTTCAAATCAT
>JBBRRF010000305.1:0-3021 GCA_038200885.1 Candidatus Nitrosocosmicus sp. | reverse complement strand
TGAAACTCTAGGATTACATGTATAGAAAAGATTAATAGATCATGAACAAATATAGTAGGTGTCGTAAACACCATGAAATTATCTCGTTTGCCTAGAGAGGCACGAAGAACTCGTAAACCATTGCAAGAAAACTGGCTGAAGGGTCCAAAAAAAACATTTTGGATTCAATGTATGTACCAAAAGTGTAATTATTATTGGAGATACTCTGGGGGAAAAAACTGGGCTGAATGTCCAATATGCCACTCTATAAGCAAGGTTTCAATAGCAAGAAAATGTTTTAAATATAGTAATCCTGAAACGTAGAAAATAAATGATTTTAGCATTCTCTCGTTCTTCCTAATCCTTTGTCAAGTAAAAGAGTTGCCTATTCTTCTATAAAATAGGAATTTTCATCCTTGGCCAGTAAAAGTTTTACATTGTGGCCATAAATTTCTAGATTTGCATCTTTATCAGATGGGATCAAAACGCTATTTGTACTTTCCAAATCATTAAAAATCAAAAGCGTCTTGTCTTGACCAAAAGTTTTTGGGATAGTTTGTAAGAAAAAATTCAATGTATATATATCCTCAAAAATCTTGTTGGTCAAATTTTTTAGATTCTCATCATACAGTTTTAGATCTATCATTTCCCTAGTTTTGGTAATCATAGCGATGTTCATTATTATAGATAGGGGATAGAATCTAACAAATTTATGTATTTAACTCATCATCTTATTCTATATATTCCTCTTCTATGTAATCTTCTCTAATATACATCCGACTGTCCTCGATTGACATATCTTTTTTCTCTTTGATGTTTTTCCACTCGTTCACTGGTTCTGGATCCTTTCCCATTGTTCTTTCAACTATTTCGTCAATTCTTATAAACGAAGGTAAATTTACCCACTGTCCTACTAATAACGCTTCTCCGGGGTTAAGAGATGGTAATTGCTCAATAATCTTACCGTTTATTGATTCACTAGATGATTCAATTTGTGATTGGTCTTCTTGTTGAACCAACTTCATTATTGCTAAGGAACCCATTTGACTTAATACATTTGGGTCCAAAGTTCGCGGTCGTTGGGATACTATTATTAGTCCTACCCCAAATTTTCTTCCTTCTCTTGCAACCTTTGAAGCAATATACTTGGTATCAGTATGCTCATTTTTCGGCATGAATACATGGGCTTCTTCAATTACCACAATAACTGGACTATGAAATAATATTTGGTCAGTGCTTTCATAATTCGATTTAAAGCTCTGGCTCTTTGAGAGTTTTCTTTGATACAGGATTGATTCGAGGTAAAACGATATCGCTACATTAGCTTGTTTCTCAGTAAATTCTATCAGATTTATTATATTTATACAACCTTCTCTGATTTGAGAAACAGGATCTGATGCATTTGGAATCAAAATGTTATCAAATCTTCTCCTAGCTTCCTTGATCTTGTCTAATACTCTGTCTGCAGAACTTGCAAATCTCTTCTCCCTAAAACCTATGTCTTTTACATTTTTCTCTAATTCCTCCCAAAAGTCATCCCCTATTTTCTTTTTCAGTTCATCGTTATCATAGGCCTTTAGCAATATTGTGTTTTGAATGTCTGCGTTTTCTCTTATTTCTATGACTTCTCCAAACTTATCGGATGTTAATAATCTCGGGTTTATCTGAGCCTGGACAAAATTTATGTTCTCTCCCTGTAGAAAGCGATATTCATCGTGATAGTCGAAGATCACCATCGTGCCCGGAATTTTTGCTATCGATTTTGCAATGACACTGACTAAATTACTTTTTCCCATACCTGTCATTGCCAAAATTCCTAGGTGTCTAGTTGTAAGTCTATTGATGTTGACTCTGACATTCACATTTGGATTTCTTAAGAGAGTACCAATCTTTAGCCATGATTCTTCCTCGGAATCAAAAATGTCCTTTAGATCATCTTTTTTTGCTCTATATACCTCGGTTCCTGGTAGTGGTGGTATTTCGGGCAAAATGGCCTTTGATTGTTTTAACATGTCAAGCATGCCGAGAATTTTTACATTAACCTTAAAGCTCTTATCTCTCTTGTTTATTTCAGCTACGACCTTACTCTCGAGAGCTTCTTCAAAGTTAGAAATCTCATCTAGTGCATCGCTCTTAATAGAACATGATTCCACTACGCCCAGAATCCTTTTTTGAAGATCCTCAGTTATTGCGATGTATTCTCCTAAGCCCACAGGCTCTTTACCTTCAAAAGTAATGTATCCTGGTTTAGTTACGCCTATGACCACACCTAAAAGCTCCTCATTTGTCGTCGTCGTCGTCAAATTATTCTGTAATTTATTCGCCTCTCTGCGCATTTATACAGTAGTTAGGAGATTGGAGTTTTTATTATTTGTCATAAGGTTCTAATTAATATAATTTTCAGACAAAACTGATGACCTATGAGGCTCAGCCGTTCATAGCTTCAATCATTGGATAGAGTTTGGACTCGAATATCATCTGATAGATGAAATTTACAATTTTATTCTCATTTGATGTATATTGTACAATATAGTTATCGATGCAAAGAATATTTCATAATCATGGGATTAAATAATATATAATTACGAGTCTTGATCAAGCTTATATTCTTGTATCTAATCTTCTAGGTTTATTGTCTTCGCCCTGAATTTTGATTTCATAGTTTTTATTTGCTTGTTAAAATAAGATCATTGTGATTCAATGTGCCGATCTTAGATATATTAAAAGAATGTGCTATTAATGTTTATAAGAATACCAATGATTTGATTGGAACCGTTGAGGGACAAGAAAAGTTTGGAATAGGTGCAGGCGGTGATGTATCCACTAAAATTGATTTACTTGCCGAAAAATCTGTTTTTGAGATTCTAAAGAAGAATTCTTTTAATCCTGACGTTGTGGGAGAGGAATGCGGTTTTATAGAAGGCAAAGATAATGGATTAGTTGTTATGGATGGAGTTGATGGTACAACGAACGCTAATTGTGGATTGCCATTTTACTGCTGTTCGCTTGCTTATTCTCCAGATACCAATTTAAAATCTGTTA
>JBBRRF010000304.1:0-3056 GCA_038200885.1 Candidatus Nitrosocosmicus sp. | reverse complement strand
TCATGAAAGCAAAATATCATAGAATTTATGAATAGTTTGTACCTAAATACTTGAATACAATTGGATTCTTTGTTTAGCGAATTTTAGATCAAATTAAAGAGACTTTTTGATACTGTTCCTAAAAGAGTAATTTTACCAAAGTATTATCCGCATAACTATTTATCACTTTGAGGTAAAGCAAGTCCCTTCACAAATTACTGTACTACTTTAGAATTGGTCTGTAAATTCACCCTTTTTTGCTAGCGACTCTTGCACCACCTATACTTTGATTATCATAATGAAATCAAATCCAAATATAGTTGTCAAAGAAAAACCAGCTAGTATTACAGAATCATAAAATAATTATCTATATCGCGTAAAGTATATCGCAACTGATACCTCTTTAAAGTATAGTCATTTTTACTACTTGGGTTTGACGAATAACTTCATCCATTTTATCAGGACTGATTACTTGTGATGGGAAAATGGTTGGAATTTATATATTAAAGTAAACCACTCCTAATAAATAAGATCAAATAATTTATTACCTAAAATGTGGTTGGTATGACTGTAATTATGATTGATTTGAAACCTTCAATTTCTCCCTTTACCATAGAATATTTATCTAAATCTATCAGGACTGGCGAGTTGCTTCCTTCAGAATTGACAAGATTATGCTTAGATCGAATTAATAAATTCAATCATGTACTAAATTCTTTCATAACTGTTCGCAGTGAAGAAGACATTTTCGAAATTGCTGAAAAATGTGATAAACGAGTGGAACAAAGTGATCTTTTGGATCCTTTGCATGGAATTCCATACTCTATTAAAGATATGATTCACGCAAAGCACCTTAAATTTACTGCAGGGTCGAAATTTTATTCTAATTACGTTTCTAATACTACTGCGTCAATTGTAAAAATATTGAATAAAAAAGGGGCAATTCTTATCGGGACAAATAATCTAAACGAATTTGCATCCGGAATTACAGGCAAAAATTCTGCCTTCGGAGACTCAAAAAATCCTTGGGACTTTTCGAGAGTATCTGGAGGTTCTAGTGGCGGTTCTACTGTTGCCGTAGCTTCTGGTATGGTAGTATTCTCTTTAGGAACAGATACAGGTGGTTCTGTCAGAGTTCCAGCGTCTCTTTGTGGTTTGGTGGGTATGAAGCCTACTTTCGGCTTGATAAGTACTTCTGGCGTTTTTCCACTTTCACCTTCTTTAGATCATATTGGGTGGCTGACAAGGAGTGTGTGGGATGCGAATTTAATTTTTAAAAGTCTATGTGATGATAAGGATTACAAAAAGGTAAAAAAAAATACATTGTTAACCCACAGACCTTTGAGAACATCGGAATTAGTAATAGGAATTCCGAAGGGATATTTTCTAAAAGTCATAGATTCTCGGATTAAGAAAATGTTTATTGATTTCATACAGATTATTTCACAATCTCCAATATTGGTAAAAAATTTTGAGATAAACTATACAAATAACTTTTTCTCAAGTTGGAAGAATGTGAGATTGTATGAGGCTTCAATGATTCATGCGGATAGACTTGAATCAAATACTGGCCAATTTGGGTCTGATGTTATGAAAATGCTCATCGAGGGAACTCATATTAGCACTGATGATTACATTAGGGCCAAAAAACAAATAATAAAAATTAAGCATGAATTTATGAGTCTTTTTAGTAGGGGAATTAAAGCTATACTAGTACCAACTACTGTAATTCTGGCACCGAAGCTACGAAAAGTCGATATAAAAATTGATGGTCTCCAACTGAATGTTCGAAAGGCTTTGCTAAGAAATACGGTATTATTTAATAGTATCGGGCTTCCTGCAATTACAATTCCCCTGGGATTTGTTACTGAAAAAGCAAATATACTTCCTGTAGGCCTACAAATAATTGGTCCCCACTATGCAGATCATTTAGTTTTGTTTGTGGCAAAAAAGATGGAAGAACTTGTTGGTTCAAATAGTATGTTTGATTCAGTAATTAGGAAAGAGATCCAATTTTAACTATCTATTGATTATCAACAAACAGAACAAAGTCTGATTTGTTAGTTTTTGCATACGATGACTAATTTTATCGATATTGATAATGTCATATGACGCCTCAAGATTATCCAACAATTGTGTATAGATGTTGAAATTTATATTGATGTAATTTAGAAATGAAAATTTAAAGTATAGTAAATTCAATTAGAAGGTGATTGATCTAATGGATAAAAAACTACTTTTAGAAGAAATGAATGCTAATCAGGTTAAGAATGTCGTCAACAACAATTCAATTGCTTTCATTATTCTCGGTTCATGTGAAAATCACGGGGACCATCTACCTTTTGGTTCTGACTTTATATTTCCAATGAATCTTGCTAAAATCATATTAGAAAAAATTAGCCGCAATAATCCTTCTTCAGATTATAACTATTTTATATTACCTGTCATGCCTTACGGAGTTAGTATACATCACAATGATTTTCAAATGACCATGAGTCTAAAATTTTCAACAATGATTTCTGTAATCGAAGACGTGCTAGATAGTCTGGCAAAAAATGAAATTAAAAAGGTACTTGTAATAAATGGTCATGACGGTAATATTGCGCCAATTGAAGTCGCTTCTCGAAATTTAAAAGACAAGTATCCTGATATGGTTATTGCTTGTCTTGAATCTTGGTGGATCCTAGTTGGACAAAAAAACACAAATATCTTCAATGTTTGGAAGGGGCTAGGTCACGGCGGGGAGGCAGAAACTTCCGCTATGATGGCTATAAGACCTGATTTAGTAGACCTAAAGTCAGCCCCAGACCAGATTATTCCAAACTTACCTGGCGATGATATTCGACTTTACTGGAAATTTAGTGAGTTGACCATGACCGGAGCAACTGGTGCTCCCAAAGAGGCATCAGTTCAAAAGGGACAGGAAATTATAGACATTCTCGAAAGAATTATTTTAGATTTCATAAACAGGATGAACGCCAGTAATTGGAGATATGGGGTATCAACAAGTAATTTCAAGTAGATTTCTTATCATCGCTTGGGAAATCCAATTTTTTTTATCAATATTATTACTTTCT
>JBBRRF010000303.1:0-3060 GCA_038200885.1 Candidatus Nitrosocosmicus sp. | reverse complement strand
GCTTCTTCTATCCATCTCCATCTCCTTCTTAAGCATGAGAGATTGCTCTTTCCATTCATGGGGTGAACCTAATGAATAGATACATGAAACAGTGGCAATGATAATTGTAGGTTCGCCTGACAATAACATTGAAGTTGATTCGAGACGCATTTGTTCGATTTTTTCATTTATTTCAGTATCCTTTTCTATATAGGTATCAGTTTGAGGCAAATAACTTTCTGGTTGGTAATAATCATAAAAGCTCACAAAATAGCCAACATTGTTATTTGGAAAAAATTCTTTAAACTCGGCATACAGTTGGGCCGACAATGTTTTGTTATGGGATATAACCAAAGTATTTTTATTGTATTTAGCTATTACGTTGGCAACTGTATACGTCTTACCACTGCCAGTAACTCCAAGGAGTATCTGTCTTTTTTTATTCTTTTCTATTCCATCTATTAATCCTTTAATTGCGTTTGGCTGATCTCCACTGGGAACTAGATTGTTTGATATTTGAAAATTGCCCAAGACTGACTACCTCATATGTAACTGATATACTATGTCACTTTCCATTAGGAATCTTTTCAACAAATTTATCTAAATCTATATGTTCTAACGGCTAGATAATATTTTGCATTATGTATCTTAAGAATATTTTGACAACGCATGAACTGGAGAAATTTTAGAACCCTTGTAGGCCGGATACAGGCCCGAAAAAATACTCAACACAACTACGATAATGCCAATTTTTGATATTTCTATGATATTAAAAACGGGATAAATATTTAGAGGTAGATTAAGAAAATAAAGGAAGCCA
Organism: Candidatus Nitrosocosmicus sp.; assembly: GCA_038200885.1. Classification (GTDB taxonomy): domain Archaea; phylum Thermoproteota; class Nitrososphaeria; order Nitrososphaerales; family Nitrososphaeraceae; genus Nitrosocosmicus. The sequence continues at coordinate 2,261 of JBBRRF010000303.1, read as the reverse complement.
CTTAAAAGAACATGTGAACCTAAAAACCCAAATACAATTCCTACTATTGCTCCAATGATCCCCAAAAATACAGATTCGGTCAAAAACATTCCAAGTATGACTCGATTTGTTCCACCTAATGCCTTGATTATCCCGATCTCCCTGGTTCTTTCAACTACTGAGGTATAAATGGTGATGATTATCCCGATGGATCCCACTATCAGAGAAAATATGGCAATACTTGAAATAAATGTGTTAATTCCAATGATGAATTTTGTCAAACTTTTGATAATTTCAAGTGAATTAAGTATAGTTACTTGATTATTAAAGTACTTTTGAACATCCTTTACAATGCTGTCTACTTTATCAATTTTGTTATATGTTAAAAATAACAAATCGTAATCGTCTGATTTTTCCAGGATTTCTTTTCCTTTGTGTACGTCAATGAAGATAGAGTTGTCTATGATCGGATTTCCAGTGGAATTTATGATTCCTAGGACTGCAAAAGTGTTATTGATGGACATATTTGATTTGCTGCCAGTAAGTTCCTTTAAGTTATTTATTGTTACCTTATTATTATCTATAAATCGGTCTCTGTCTTTGCTTTCTACTGCGTTGTTGATGATTAGACCTGAAGAATTCAGGAAAATTTTTTCGCTTATTTTCTGAGGGATGATGACATAATTTTGAGATGTTAAATTTAGACCATCAAATCCTTTGTCTAAATCAGGGATTATGTTAGTCAAGTTATTAAAGTCTATAGCCAATAGATTCGTTACCTGGGAATAATTTTGATAATTTAATATTGCTACACCCTGAAAAGCTGGATTTATTAGTTGAACACCGGGTATGTCCTTCAAGTATTGCATGGCATTATTATCCAAGGGGATATTTTTTTCAACTAAGGTCATATTTTGGTCGAAAAGCACCTGTAGTTTGTTCCGTATCCCATCTATACTTGATCCTTGTATTTTATCTGTATTCGATATAACTATTTGGTTAGGGAGAATTTTCTTAAAATTTTGTTCTACAAAATATATCAAACCTTGAGATAGGCTATTAAGAGAAACTAGTAATCCGCAACCCATAATGATCATTAGGATTGTTAGAGCATTCCTTGTTTTTCTCTCCTTAATGGAGCTGTATGTTAAGAAAAGAATCTCTTTAAAATCCATATCGTCTGGTCATGAGGAGTTGAACTCTTGGTTATATAATGTTTTTAAATATGTATTGAATACCATCCTTTAATTTGGGTCATACCAACCAAATTCTTTGTATAAAGAATATTTCGATTGAGACCTTGGGCAACATGAAAAGTTATTTACTATCAGACGGATTCAAGGTCAAAGAAATCCTTGCCACTACAAAGACAGTAAAGTCCCAAAACTTGCCAGACTACGACGCAGTTTTTATTCTTGGCGGACCGATGTCTGTTAATGATAACCTTGATTATCTTCTTGAAGAAAAAAATTTAATCCATTCTTCTTTAAATCTTGGGATCCCGATTTTTGGAATTTGCCTCGGCTCACAACTAATTGCTTCAAGCTGCGGAGGGAAAGTCTACAGAGGACTAAAAAAAGAGATCGGGTGGGGCGAAGTACGAATAACAAGTAAAGGCCACGCGTGTATATTTGATAAAATACTTGGGAGTAAAATCCGGGTGTTCCACTGGCATGGCGATACGTATACCTTGCCTAGTGAAGCCGAAATTTTGGCCGAATCGGACTTATATATCCAAGCATTTAGATTCAAAAATGCCGTTGGAATTCAGTTTCATTTGGAGGTAACAAAAAATATGATTCAAAATTGGATTCGCAAGTATCATAAGGAGTTGAAAAATGAAAATTTAAGTATAGATGGATTTGTTAATGATATCGACAGGAACGTGTCAGAGTTAGAAACTATCTCAAAGATAGTATATAAAAATTTTAAGTCTATGATTGAATAATTGCACTTCCAAAGTGTTGTTAGCCCGATAGGATTCATTGGAATTCTGTGTATATATAACGTTACTAAGATTTTTTAGTCGAATCGACAATCTTTTTCCAATAAGATAGAAACATCATTGAAGATAAACAATCATTGAATCAAATTCGATACGGTTTGATTCCATATCTATTTTGCCTCATAGATAATATTAAACGGTGTCTGAGTAGCACGTCTGAATTTAGTAAACCCTGCCTCGAGAGCCAAATTCCTGATCCTATTCTCACCTGCCTGTGCTCCAAGCGCTATTCCTTTATCTGCGAGGGAATTGGGGACGCAAATTATAGACGAGGCTG
>JBBRRF010000302.1:0-3062 GCA_038200885.1 Candidatus Nitrosocosmicus sp. | reverse complement strand
GATAATTCATTACAAGTTGTAGAGGATTCATGTCAATCATTAGGTTCTTTGTATGATCAAAAACAAACTGGTACAATGGGAAATTTAGGTTGTTTTAGTTTTTATGCTAGTAAAGTACTCACGACTGGCGAAGGGGGGGCAATTGTTACTAACGATGATAATCTGTATGAAAAATTGCTAATGATAAGAAACCATGGTATGATAAATGGGTATGATACGGAGATATTTGGTCTGAACTTGAGGTTACCCGAAGTAAGTGCCGCCATCGGAATTACTCAAATGCGAAAGCTAGACAAGATGCTAGAAATGAGAAAAACAAATGCAGAATTATTGCTTGATGGATTGAAGAAATTTGAACAAAAAGGCTTACTCACATTGCCTTATGAACCTGAGAATAAGAAATTCAACTGGTACCTCTTTACTATTGGGTTCAAGGAAAATTCTCAACGAGAGTTGATCAAAAATAATCTTATTGAAGAAGAAATCGGTGCTACTGTCTATTATGATCCCCCGATACATAAGACTCCATATTATAGTCACTCTAATGATCTTAACTCTGATACTTTTCTCTCTAATACTGTTTGGGCTTGGAATCATGTCTTATCATTGCCAGTTCACCCGCTGATAACTGAAACCGATATTAACAAAATTCTAAAAATATTTGAAAATCTACAGTGATCAAGAATACTACACGAATTAGTTTGAACTGGTGTTTTCTCTCGATAAAATACCATTTTTATAAGAGTTATTAAATCGGTTTTAATGTAAATGAAGTTAACCATAGAAAAAGACGAATTACTTTCTAGGCGATTCTACCTCGTCATTTTTTATTTATGTGCATTTGTTATGGCTGCAATTACGTTTTATTCATTATATGTGAGTCTTTATGAATATTTGAATACTGGAAAGGTCATAATAGGGGAGGTATTGGTTAATACCGAATTTCCAGTTAAGGGGCTAGCAAAATTGGTAACTTATCTTATGATCGTTTCTGTGGTAGCGTGGTATTGCGTTACTAAACTTGGAGCAGATAAGGTAAAAAATGTCCCAAAAAGTATAAGATCCATTTTGCAATTGATAGTTCTTGCAATACTAATAATTTCAATTTATGAATTCTTTTATAATTTTATAATATGGAATGCATTAATCACTGCTGACTTAGTTAATGGTGAATTAAGATTGGATGATTTATTTATGCCCTATCCCAATCCTAATACCCCGTGGAACTTGGTATTTGCTACAAAGATGTCTTTGGCCGCTTTGATTATTTCTGCTCATGGTTTCTACATAATATCGAAAAGAACCTGAGAATCTGAGAAAGCCTGTGGTTAGAAATTGATACCTTTTTAATTCAAAAACTAGTTAGTTCTCATTATTAATGCTACTACCATTACTGACCTGTTTAATTCATTTTCGGAGCCTTGCATGTCCACATATTAAAAGCAAATAAGATTTTATTACAGAAAACTGAAAAATTTTACCATGGGTAATATTGATAAAAAGAGTATTCAATTAACCGAAAAAGAGTGGCAAGTAATACTTGATTCTTTGAGCAATACAATTTTTAACGAAGAAATTACTGAAGAAGCCAGAAAAAATGCTAAAGATCTGTTTCTCAAAATAAATAAGAATATCTAAATTTATTATGATTAATATAGAATTATTTACAAATTAGTAAATAGATCTCATTTGGAACCTATCATGCGAGATAGAGCTTCCATTTGGATTCATTTCTGATGGTTTATCTATCATTATAAAGGAAATTTATCATACTTGTAGCATCTTGAGTTTCTTTATCCTTACTGTTGATCTTTTGTTGGATCTATTCTCTATTATGTTAGGATATGTTAAATTCACCACGGATTTTCGTTATTTGCTATATAAAACCTAACAATCGAACAACAAATGTCAATTTTGACAATCAATTCTGTTAGATTTTTTACTCGTTCAACTAATACTTATATCATAGTAGTGTACGAAAGTACTGTCTCAGTTGTATTGATTGATTGATTGTTACTTTAATATTTATTAATAATATACCAAACAACTAATCGACATGGAGAAATGAAAATTCATGAGCAGTCATCCCATAATTCCAACTGGGCAAAAAATACTTATGATTTTAACCATATTCTAAGAATATCTTCAAGATCAGTTATAACTTCAAATCTACTTTGTAAGCATATTTCTAATTTGCTTTACTAATTCCAATATTCTATCAATGTCGTTTGCTTCTGGATTCAAATCTATATATTTATAAAGAATTTCTAAAGCTTGCTGATATTCCTTATTTCTATATAAAATTATACCTTTGTCTCTGAGTGCTTCAGAACTAGTGCTATCCAAGGAGAGAATCATTTCGTTTATTTTCATTATTTTGTTTAAATCATCCACTTCCATGTATCCATTTTTCAAATTATTTAAGACCCTGATTATGATTTGTATTGAATTTGTCTTCTTCATCAAATCGTTGGACAAAGAAATGGTAGACCTAGGATATGCCTTGTTCAAAAGATCTTGTAAGACGTAGTCATCCATGATTCGGCCTTTGTTGAAAGGATCAATTACTATGGATTCGTCCGAATCTTCGTCTAGTGTGTATTTGACTAAAAAGTGAGATGGAAAATTAACGGGATGGAGCTTAAAATCCATATAACTAGCAAGGTGAATATAGATTAATGATAGCGTTATTGGAATTCCTGTCCTTTTTTCTAACACTATGTTTAAATAATTATTGATAGGGTTGTTATAGTCACTAATATTTGGTTGAAATTTTTTATCGTCAAAGAAAAATTCATTCAATTTTTCAATAATATGGGTTGGTCTCATACTTTTTGTATTTTTTATTTGGGAGGCTAACTCTTTTCCCATCTCATTCATCATGTTCATATATTCTGATATTTTCAGGTTGGGATAATCGATAATTCTAGCAATATGTAGTACATATTCTGTTATCTTTACTATGTCATCATTTTCTTGCGCTTTCTCAATTACTGTCTCTTTCCAATCTTCTAGATAGTCTTTCTCTATCTTATCTTCAAAACCCAATATTAGTAAAAGCT
>JBBRRF010000301.1:0-3071 GCA_038200885.1 Candidatus Nitrosocosmicus sp. | reverse complement strand
TCGACCTTTATCCCATCTGACATTTCTAAGTAAACTGGTACACCAACTTTCATCAGGAAGCGAAACAGTTAACGTAAACACATCTTAATTGCATGTCATTCAGCTTTAAACCTGGCTGAAACATTCAGAAATAAGAGCGAAATTAGTTTTATATCTTTAACATTATTTTAATAATTTAAGTACTAATCAAAATATATTACAAGAAACTAAAATAATCAATAAGTATTATATAAATTACAAAATATCAACATTTCAATATAACGCATCTGTTGGACCGAACAAATTTTGTTAATCTTTCTAAAATTAGTACCATTAAATAAAAAAATTAGTATTTGAAAATAAAGGTTTGCACTGAATTGGACTCTACTTGTATGTTATTCAATACTTTGTATGTGCCATCAGGAAAATTAACTACTATTACATATTTTCCAGGATTCAAATTTTGAAATACATACTTTCCATCTTGTGTCAAGCCTGCACTTGTTGTTTTAGATTGCCCACCTTGTTCTGCGACTATCACAATCGTTCCAAGAGCTGGTAATCCTGATGAGGTAAATGCATATCCATTCACAGCTCCTAGACCAGTACTATATACTGGTAGTGGATTAAAGATAGATCCCATGGTTGCATTTGGCGACGAAATATTACCCGAGAGATACCCTATAATTAGTATAGTTGATATCATTGTTGCGCCCATGGTTATTGTTTTTTTGTGTATTCTGAATAGATTTAGAGTATGCGATTGCTTTGTTTGTGGTATTTCATTGCTTTTGTGTTTTATTGTTATTAATTGCATATAAATCACAATAACATATAGTAATCGTTTTATTTAAGTTTTTATGATATCTTTACAAGATCTGCATGATGTGTTCATTTCTTTGAAATTATTATATGAAGTGGTATAACTTATATGAATTGTTATATCTTCTACTATTGAATGTAGTAAGAATGACAGTTAGTAGAACTATACACTTTTTTCTATATGAACCTGCCTCTCAAAGTTCATTTATGTTACCGTTTTTGTTCGTTTCCATTTTCTTCTTTTACCTATTATGCTGTCTTGATTATAAAGCAATGTAAGAAGAAGAACAAATCACTATTTGCTATGTGAACACGAACTTATAGAGTGAAGATATATCAAACGGGCCGGATGGTTTCCGCGACATTTTCAACAATAAAGAGAATGCTTGGTGAGTATGTATCTACTACTAGGTTTCATAACATGGTAAAGGAAATGATGATAAAAGTATCACTGTATAACCTGTTTAGAAGAATATGGCGTAACCAGTATGGAAATAATTGAATGATAAGGAATTATGCAACAAAGCCGCTCTAACAAAAAAGTTTAATTATTAATAACATCGTAAAAGTGAGTCATTTTTAGTCGTAAAAAAGAAGCGGAAAGCGCCGAGCTAGTTGAATCAAATACAATTTAAGTTTGAAACCATACTAATCATTGATTACATTAGAACCATATTACCATTAGATATTTGATTCCACGACTGAAGAATAGACAAAACTAATTTATATTTTCAAAATTAAGGATCAATCGCTATTGCATAGTATGGATTAATAAATAGTACATTCTCGATGGAATCTAGTTGCGATTAATAGGAGTATTGTCATAGATTGCTCTGAACATGAGATTTGAATTTATTTTGGTTTCTTATTTTGATAGGAAATTGGATCCAGATAATTCGCAGTCATATTGATATCACGAGCAATTTCTAAGTCAATAGTGGAAAAATTCATACGAAAGTTCGACGTACGTCGAGGCAACACTCTCATGTGAAAAAAGTGGTCATACTTTTAACTCTATACCATTATGACAAATACCTTAAAATAATGAAGGTATTTGTCCTCACAAATTTAGTAAAATAAGATATATTTAATTAGGCTAATTGGTATAGACAGGAGTTAAGGAGCATTCTAGCACAATGCATTAAATCAAAATTTATCTTTTCTATCAGTCAAAGCAGTTCTTATTATAGTGTAATATAATACTATAATAATGTCAGAAGCAAGAAAGAATGTAAATTCACAATATGAAAATATAATCGATTGGCTCAAAAAGGATCCGGTCTGCAGTGTGGATGAAACAATTGATGAGGATAGCACAGTTTTCATTATTAACACTAGTTATTTCGAAGATTTTAAAATTGGAATATACGTTTATAAAAACGATATTGGAAGGATTGAAATTATATCAAGACCTCGATTGTTAACTGAGGATGGCAAGGTATTACAGAATACAAATGATAAATTAGTCAAAGATTTTCAAACTCAGCTGTCAAGTAATTTGTTGAAAGTAGGTGTATTTTGTTCATTGCAAACAAACAACGATGGCAATTCCATTGGACTTACATTGATTTATCCTTTGTTTTTTGATACTCTGACAAGAGAATTATTTATGCAGGCGGTTCATGCAGTTGCCAGAGCATGTCTTATAACCGCTATAGAATTTGATAAATTTGCGCTAGATTATCAATAGTAGACTTACTAAAAAATATTCCAAATCTTTTTTAGTTATTAGATAAATTTCAATGTATTAAAAATAAAAAAGTGTTTCTTGGAACATACTCATTTAGTTTGAATTGGAAATTAGTCTTCTCATATTCAATTCTTAAAAGCCCTTACAGTAATGCTTGTTATGTTTCTGATCTTCTTTTCATTATGCTCATCATAATCCTCAACTACATTACCTGGTCTTTCTTCTAAGATTTCAACATTGGTAAATCCTGCTTTTCTTATGCTATCCAAGTAGTTCTCTTTTGTTAATGCCCCATCAACACCGCCACACCAATTAGCCTCGTTGACTAACGCCTTTTTTACCTCTCTTGACGTCACTACATCAGAGATTATTAATCCTCCTACTCCATTTGGCTTTAAGATTCTATGTATTTCCTTGAATGTGTTGAGTTTGTTTTCAGTTAAGAGCCTATCCCAAAATTAATTTTCTGTAGATAATAATACAACAAGAGAACTGTACCAACCCAAGATAGTTTTCATCCTTCTTTTCATATCTTGTGAATAATTTCCTGAATCTATTATACCATGAGTTAGTACGCTCG
>JBBRRF010000300.1:0-3076 GCA_038200885.1 Candidatus Nitrosocosmicus sp. | reverse complement strand
TCCTCATTGACAGGACTAAAGGTTAACAGATTCTTGCATATAGCAGAAAGTTCCCAAGACTTGGTGAATCAAAATCGCATGCAAAGAAAGCTCGGACAACAAACTGGAACTTGTTTTCAACGCTGTGTGGGAATGGATGCCCTAAACTCATTGTATTCTACAACATATGAGATTGATAAAAAATATCAAACACTATATCATGCAAGACTAATTGAATTTATCAAAAAAATTCAATATGAAAATCATGTGATTGGAGGGACAATGACGGATGCAAAAGGGGACAGGAGTTTGTCACCATCTCAACAAGAAGATCCAGATATGTTCGTCCATGTTGTCAAAAAGGACGAAAAGGGTGTTTATATCAAAGGAGCTAAAGCTCATCAGACAGGCTGTATCAATTCACACTGGTTAATCGTGATGCCCACCATGCGAATGAGACCTGAAGACAAAGACTATGCAATCGTCGGTGCCATACCGGTAGAAGCAAAAGGCATTACCTATATCTATGGAAGACAATCGTGCGATACCCGAAGTATGGAAGAGGGGGACTTGGATTCAGGCAATTCTCAATTTTCCGGACAAGAGGCACTAATAATATTTGATAACGTGTTTATTCCGAATGAATTGATCTTCATGGAGGGCGAGGTGGAGTTCGCTTCAATGTTGGTTGAAAGATTTACGTGCTATCATAGGCGAAGTTATGTTTGTAAAACAGGATTAGGAGATGTATTGATTGGCGCTTCTGCAGCAATCGCTGAATATAATGGGGTTTCAAACGCTTCCCATATTAAAGACAAATTAATTGAGATGACTCATTTGAATGAAACAATATTTGCAGCCGGTTTAGCTTCTTCACATCAAGCATACAAGACTCCGTCTGGGAATTTCATTAATGATGATATGCTTGCTAATGTGTGTAAGCACAATGTTACCCGTTTTCCGTACGAAATAGGCCGACTAGCTCAGGACATTGCTGGAGGCCTTATGGTCACAATGCCCTCTGAAAAGGACTTTAGAGGACCAGTTACCGGTCCATTGCTTGATAAATACTTGAAAGGCCGAAAAGGGGTATCGACAGAAGACAGGGTTCGTATACTTCGGTTAATAGAAAATATGACCCTTGGTAGAAATGCTGTTGGGTACCTGACCGAATCCATGCATGGTGCAGGGTCGCCACAAGCTCAACGTATTCAAATAGCTAGACAGATGCAGCTTGAATACAAGAAAAAATTGGCAAGAAAATTAGCTAAAGTAGCAGAAGGAGAAGACACTATATCACACCCATCACTAGCAGAATCTTCTGATTATTTTGATAGAATATTTGGACCAAAAAAATAGAACCTGATACTGGGGTTAAATCCTCTTTATTTCATTGTGTTTAATTTATTAAAAGATTTTTTCCGAACCAATAGTGTGATTTTTATTGCCTATTCAGATTTGACTGTCCCTATGGTTTAGTCCTGAAATTCCGATTCTAGTAATTTCTTTTTCTTTTTCATACCAAATACCTTGTCAGTTTGTCTTATTGCCTCTGTTCGGGGTCGTTTCAACAACATTGCTTGTATTAACATGTAGTTTTCAGGGATTACCATTCCAGTCTGATCATCTGAATATGAAATCTTCAAAGTATCCTCCTGAATTTTTAACAACTCGCTATGAATGTGGATCATGGATGTATCTCCATGATCGAATTTGAGTTCTGCGGCCTTCTTCCTTATGTCTCCGGTGCCCTTTGCATTTTTCAAAATAGCAACTCCAAATTCATTTTTGAAATTATCTAGGATATTATCCTTAGATGGTGGCCTCCCCTCAAACCTGATTGTCATTTGATGAAGATGCATCATTCTTGATGGCACCTTTAATGCATCGACATACAAATTGGCAGAGGGTATGAAATCTTTCAAGTCATCCTGGTGATGTGGATTTTTGTCCCACTCTATCGAATCCCTTACCTCTTTCTTATCTTCTAAATCGGCCCATCTCCTCACTAATACAACATCAAATCTTTTTATTAATTTGCCATAACTTTCAATCAATGGTTGGATGATTTTACCCATTCCAGTAACATTGCAGCTGCCTTGGATTACGGAATCTTTTTCTAAAGTCTTTTCATAATTTACTCTTGAATTGTGGATTATGTCTGCTACGGAATTTCTGCCATACCTATCCTCACCTCCTTGAAAAATTGCCTTCTTCTTAAGGGGTTGATAATATTTTCTCTTATTTTTAATGCCATTTCCTTCTGTAGAAGCATCGATGACTAAATCGGATTGGTTTATTGCATCCTCTATACTGCCTGAAATGTCGTAATTTTTGCTTCTAAATTCCTTAATTAATTTGCGAGGGACAAAAACCTTGTATCCCTTGTTTATTGCTTCTCGTGTTTTTTCATCGACAGAATATTTTGCAATACCTATGAGGTTAATGGATTTATCCTTTGTTATGGCAGTTGCCAATCGGCTTCCAATTATGCCATAACCATTAATAAAAACTTGATACACTCTTGGTTTGTAATTTCTACAATATTTAATATATTTTTAATGGTCTAGATCATAACCTAAATTTCAGGTTACATCTAACGATCCTGCTACAATTTATACAATCTTTTTGTCTTCAAATCAGAGATAGAAAATCTCAAAATATTATCAACACATATTCCCTACACTCGTTTGATTGTTGATCATGGGATGCAGGAACTTTGGGTGAAACAGAGTCTGTTCATGAATTACTACAGGACGTACCAAATCAGCGAAAGTGTTAACTAATTCCACCAATTTAGAACCGACAGATCGTTGATGTTTGTTACAGAGAAGAACAAAGATGGAATATTCAACGGAAATAATTTCAATTTGGAAAAACCGCACTCAAATCTGTTTCTCATCACTTAAACCATTTGATATTGATAATTCTTATTTAAATGCATTACAAAATGATGATCAATAAAGAGCTAAAACAGGATCCAAGTTGAATAATGCCAAAGTTATAATAAAGTCGGATGTAAAACAGCATATTATGACAATGGATGGCGGTAATAGAAGAGGTGTTGATATGGAACAAACTGTAAATGATTTAGTAC
>JBBRRF010000299.1:0-3100 GCA_038200885.1 Candidatus Nitrosocosmicus sp. | reverse complement strand
GTTTTGGTTGGAGGATTGTGATTGGCCTAGACCTTGGTTAGCAGTGTTACCGCCTGTACCACTACCACCTTGTTGAGCTGCTGCATTATTTCCGCTGTTTTGTTGGTTTTGTTTGTTTGCGTTATTTCCCGAACCAGTTGTATCGCCACCAGATACTACACCGCTGTTTTGGTTAGAGGATTGTGATTGGCCTATACCTTGGTTAGCAGTGTTACCGCCGCCACCTTTACCTTTTCCGCTGCCGCTACCACCACCACTTTGGGCTGCTGCATTATTTCCGGTGTTTTTTTGATTCTGGTCATTTACATTGTTTCCGGAACCTGCCGTATTGCCACCAGATACTACACCGCTGTTTTGGTTAGAGGATTGTGATTGGCCTATACCTTGGTTAGCAGTGTTACCGCCTTTACCACTACCACCTTGTTGAGCTAATGCGTTGTTTCCGCTGTTTGCTTGGTTTTGTGCATTCAAATTATTACACGAAACAAAAGTACCAGTCCCTGAAACGCATAAGGCATTTTGGTTAGAGGATTGTGCTTGACCGATTGCTTGATTAGCAGTGTTACCACCTTTACCACTACCACCTTGTTGAGCTAATGCGTTGTTTCCGCTGTTTGCTTGGTTTTGTGCATTCAAATTATTACACGAAACAAGAGTACCAGTCCCTGATACACAAACACCAAGTTGCGTTGAACTTTGTAATTGACCTATACCTTGATTAGCTGAATTGCCTTGAGCAAATGCATTCATTGACATCGAAGTTGGCCCTATCAAAAGTAATAATGATAGTGCTACTACCGCTGCAAATGGCGCTAGGATAGTTTTCCCACTGTTCATTTTATATTGAATAATAGATTTATTCACTCATTTATTAACATAAAATAAGTATATTTGGTTTGCTAACAAGTTGCAATATTCTAATACTCTAGGATTTCTAGAATTTTGAATATTAACATGAATTACTATTGATCTAGTTATGTAGTAGGTTTAGATGGTAATATATTGAATAAGAGTGATATGCAAAATCAAAAATTCTCAGATTTAGACTTTCAAACAAAATAGCCAGAGAATATAATGAATCCAACAGAGATTCAAATCGTTAATTAATCAAAAGAATTTGAATATTAATTAACGAAAACAATCGTTTACACGATCTTTACAATTCAATATTTGGACAAGTCCCAGATGTATAGCATGGATGAAGATAAGAATATTTTCGATATCATGATATCGTATTTGAATAAATTTAAATAACATCTTAAGTTATTATACATATGAAGCAAAATAGTCACATGAAGGACAAGAATATTAGCAAAAGACCATCGACCGAGACAATAAACAGTGAAGATGTGTACAGTATGCTATTAACCATTCCTAAAGGCAAAGTTTCTACCTATGGAGATCTTGCCAAAGCCCTTGGAAACCCGGCTGCTTCAAGGCATGTTGGAAGAATCTTGAGCAATAATCCAAACCCGATTAAAGTACCTTGCCACCGGGTCGTCTTGTCCAATGGTAAAATAGGTGGATATGCCTTTGGGACACAGAAAAAGAAAGAATTGTTGCAAAATGAAGGAGTTATTTTTGCTGATGAGTTTAGAGTAAGCGAATTTAGCAAAGTTCGTTATTATCCAAAGAAAGGATAATACAATTAATTAGATGTAAGTTCACCCACATATTTACCAAACACAAACTAGTTGTTATTTTAAGGTCGTTATAAAATATTGAGTTACTAGAATATGGCAATATAGCAAAAAATATAGATTAAAAAAATTATGATGTATCTAACTCACTGATCCTTTCTGATACTCCTTTAACCTCTTTCTCTAAATCATTTTTGTATTCCTTCAATAAATCTACTTTTTCCTCACGAGTTAGAAAGCTTCTTGATTTTTGTACTCCAACAGCGTTTACACCGCCGTAATTACAACCGCAACCCATTATTCCACCCCCTCATCCATACCATCGGACATACGATACATAGTATTCAAGATGTATTTATATATCGGATACCCAATATTTCTATTGTCTATGCGCGGAGAAAGGGGGGACATAGTCATGGAGGGAGAGAGGGAGAGAGGGAGAGAGGGAGAAGGTGAAGATTGCTGCGACATGAGAGGAATGCTGGGCTTCCTGATCCTTTTCTTACTTTCGAAAAAACCAATGCACGGTCAAGAACTAGCTGGAGAAATTGCAATCAGAAAAGGTGAGAAAAAACCAAGTCCCGGAACAATATATCCAGCACTAAAAGGTCTAAAAGAATTAGGTTTCATTGTTGAGGAAAGAGATGGAAAAACAATAGTTTATAGTTTGACTGATAAAGGCGAGAAGGCCTTGAAATTAGCCAAAAGGAAATTCATAAAGACTTTTTTTGATATCTTCCCAGAATAATGTGATCCAATAAAACCTTCATAGAATGTTGATTTTATTATTATAAAATAGTATTCTTTTACAAAAAAGACTTGTATAAACAAATTTTGGGTGATCTTATAACCCTGGGTAAATATAATCTTTATTCAATTCGAAGGCATAAACAACTGAACGTTGTTATTAGTGGTATCTGCCACATATACACGTCCATTAGAATCAATGGTTATACTCTCTGGTTTCGAAAATTCCCCAAGACCCTCACCCATTTGTCCAAATCCTGTAATATAAGTACCGTTTTTCGAAAATATTTGAATTCTTTGATTGTCTGAGTCTGTCACGTATAGATTTTCGGCATTGTCGAATGCTATTACTGCTGGATGATTAAATTCTCCGGCGCCGTTTCCTTCTGTCCCCCAATCCCTAAGATATGTACCATTGTTGGAGAAAACTTGAATTCGATTATTCCTGTAATCAGGCACAAAAATATTATTTCCACTATCAACCGCAACATCCCAAGGCATTTCAAACTGACCATTCCCTGTACCTCCACTACCCCATGAGGTTATGAACGTACCATTGGGAGAGAACTTTTGAATAGTATCAAGATCTTTATCAGATACAAAGACGTTATTCTGGGAATCCAGTGCAATGCCATGTGGATGTAGAAAATGTGCACCACTATTTTCATTTTCACCCCAAGATGTTATTAACGTACCATTGGGAGAGAACTTTT
>JBBRRF010000298.1:0-3106 GCA_038200885.1 Candidatus Nitrosocosmicus sp. | reverse complement strand
GTTTCTTGTTCCTATATCGATGGAGACATAGTAACGAGCATCGGTGTCTCTATTATTATCCCTATTATCAACATAATTTATGAATTCCTTATGATGTTGCTGATTTGTTCTTGTTCTTGTTTCTATTTTTTTCACCTCCTTTCTCTTTTTTTATGATACAAATGGTATCCACTACAACACTCGGTGATAAGGCTGCAAACATCTATCAGAGCTCGCTATCATGTTACTGTGACGGCTCACTTATACAGCAGCTTGATTATCAGCATACCCCATTCAACAGACAAGACCTTCTTCTTCTCCAGGAGAGGTCACGCATGATAAGAGGTTTGAGTGATGCTGGATAACTATAGATTACAAGAATAGACTTTTACATGTATACAACAGAACAGAGGGAGTGACAAATATTCCTGACAAAGGTTTAGAAAGAATTCCATCGTTACACGATGATGTTTTATATATTCTTACTTACCAAGATACCGTGGATAAATTTGATTCAAAG
Source organism: Candidatus Nitrosocosmicus sp. (assembly GCA_038200885.1). GTDB lineage: Archaea > Thermoproteota > Nitrososphaeria > Nitrososphaerales > Nitrososphaeraceae > Nitrosocosmicus. Next base: position 2,607 of record JBBRRF010000298.1, on the reverse strand, counting down.
CAAAGTCAAGAAACAATAGGACACATATTGAGTTCCTTCAGATTTATAGACTCGACCAATGAGGATGACCCAGATGGTATTAACCAAGATGACGACTAAAATATGGGTAACCTTTGTAATGACAAAAAACATACCTCCTCTACTTATTTTATTATCTGAATTGCAAGATGAATTTAGCGGGTATTGATCGATAAATCGTAATTAATCATGGGATAAAAATATTTCCAGTGATGCTGAGTGCTACCCTCTTGAGTGCAGTCTTGTCCCGTATTAATCAAATAGTTCTTTAGGTTATACTGTTCCATTTTAGTATCTATTTGATATGTGGATCGAGGAGTATTTTTTATATAAAAAATCATGTACTTTTCTTATCATATGTCTGAATACTATATAAATATCTCTTCTTCTCTGTTCGCATTAAATAAATGATTCCAATTACTAATACTATCTCTAATGCCTTGGCCATAATTCCTCCAAGATCGACATCTTCGGGAGTTGAATTTGGTGAAAGTGGAGGTGGGAAAATGACCGAGTACAAGTATAAGAATATTAGAACCAAAGATCCTGCTAATCCAATCCAGTTTAAGATTAAAGACTTTTTGTAATACTCTTTTGAAACATACTTTTTGTCGGTTTTTTTGACCGTTAGTTTATCATCAGAGAAAATTAGCAATATATATGAAATCCCATAGAAAAGTTGTCCACCTCCGGCGGATATGAGGAATATGCTATATTCGATTCTTAAAGTTGCGTGACCCGAATATACTGCAAGGTGAACTATGGCCGCACCAAGTGCTAAAAACAGGACTGAATATTTAATAAATTCATCGTTCGATATCGGATTTGTTTTGCTTTTTCTTCTGCTTAGATACATCCAGCTCAAAACTAATCCGACAATCAAGATAACACCTATAGCTGAACCATAAATCACTGTAGTAAAAATGAAGCCAAACGATTCAGTTATAGAAACATTAAATACAGCTCTTTCACAGTTGCAATTTGAATTATCGCCTAATATTGTACGTGCAGGAGGAATTGTATTGATGATATCACCACTAGAATTATTGGAATTATCATTTAGTATGCTTAAAACAATTTGATAATTTCCTACCTTTGGAAATATATATGGAATTTGGAAATCGCCTACTGCTAGCCTTGTCCAAGGATACACAGACAACCGTTCATTGGTAAGTGTTGAATAAATTTCAACCATCCCTACCAAATTGCTCGTGTCTTTGCCTTGCTTATCTTGAATACTAAATTGGATCTGCGATAATTCATTTGGTTTGGTATATTCTGGTTCTATTTGTTGAAGAATCATATACCTATCTCCAATTCCTGTAGCTCCATTATTATAGTGAGCAGAGTGGCTGAAATGCGCCTCGGCCGAACCAAATGAGCATGAAATAAGAAAACAAATAGAAGACATTAAAGACATTGAAATCAAGAATTTGGTATTTTGCTTAAAAGAATAAATATCATTTATTCTATAATTTTTCAATTTTATATAATTATACGAAATCATGTTATAAATACCGTTATCTTATTTACGATCTTCGAACTACTAAAAACTTATAGACTTAGAGCCTATCCCAAAATTATCTTTCTCTAGATGATCATAAAACATGAGAACTGTACCAGTCCAAGATAGTTCTTCACCTTCTTTTCATATCGTGTGAATAGTTTCCTGAATCTGTTGTGCCTTGAGTTTGTCCTTTCTACAACCCATCTTTTAGGAGAATGTATTTTACGATTGGGGATCACATTTGTTTTTTCTTCATCAACTTCATCTCCTTTCATTTTCTTGTATGGTATGTGCAGTACATAACCTAGTTTGATTAATTTCTGTTCTTTCAGTTCAGAATTGTATGCTTTGTCAAGACATAGATGTTACAGTCTCCTTCTTCTTCGCAGTTTCTATTTATGTGATGACGGCTGTCGTCGTCGTTTGATAACCGCACTATCCACCACATCTGTTACCAGTTTGATATCATGAGTGCTGGCAGAAGATGATATGACAGCAGATAGCGGGATACCTTTTTTATCTGTTAAAAAGTGTCTTTGTGCCCAGTTTGCTCCTATCGGTAGGATTGTTTCCTGTCATCGCCCCCCCTAAAGGTGACTTTATAGATATAGAATCTAATGATTGTCATGTCCAGTTTATACCAAAGAGGTCGTCATAGTTTTCTAACAGTTTGATCCACATCTTTTTGAAGATATCTAATTTATTCCATTGTTGAAACCTTCTATGGCAGGTAGAGCCAGAACCAAACTCTGACGGGAACAACTTCCACCGGTATCCAGTTCTAAGAATGTATAAAACTCCATCAAGAATTTTTCTGTATGGCACAATTGGTCGGCCTACAGTATTAGATGGTTTCTGCCTTGTTGCATGATTCGTCTATATCCCAAAATATTTAGCTAACTTCTTTCCATAGGCCATGTGAAATGGTCAGACTATAATGGCTCTTGTAAGAAGAGGTGAAATACTACTTGGTTTTGACGTTACAGACAACTGGGATAAAGAATTAGAAGCGATGAACAGTGGTAAGCTTGGAGGAACAACCATTTCACTACCCTGATACATTTGTTCTGATGTTAGGATAC
>JBBRRF010000297.1:0-3111 GCA_038200885.1 Candidatus Nitrosocosmicus sp. | reverse complement strand
TATTGAGGCACTCTTAGCAATCTATATTTCAAGTTTCTATTCTCAAAATTCTAAATGCTGGTATATGTAGCAGCTGCTAATTATCTGGTTGGTAACCTTCCTTGTTGAAGAAAAACAAATTCTTAATTTGTCTTAATTATGTAAGGGAATACCAATAATGAGAAAATCACTATAAAAAAACCCTCTTCAGTAATTAATTTCTGATCGTTTAGCGCACGAAATGATTACTTTTATAAAAGATTATAGACTTGGTGCCCGCCGATAGTAGTTTTGAAACAGTATAGAGGATTTCAATAGTATGAGCCAAATCCTAAAAATGATAAATTTTGGCTCCATTCAAAACACGACATTATCTTGACTGGCCACTTAAATCCAACCCATCGGACCAATAATGCGTTAGTATTTAAAATACGAATGTTACATAATACTGGTAATTAATAAAACATAGCGTAATTATAGTATACGCAGCGTAATAGATATAAACATGTTCTAACATTTATTAATATGGCGATAATCTCAAATATATCTTCTCATTTGTATATTCATCCGAATAGTAAAATGGAATTCTATTCTCGTTTGAGTAAAATTATTTCATTAAACATGGATCAATACTTACATCACCAAATACAAACTAAATTGATTAAATATATTCAAAATTTTTCTATTAGCCTCATCAGTGTATGGTTGACTTGCTGATAACCATGAATGGTTGGCTATTTGATATCTATCATCTAAAAGATAGGATGATTTTATGGATAAAAGAAAGAAAGGGTAATGTAAAAAGGCTAGAGTATTTATGGTCTCCTTCAATATATGTAGCGTCAGACCTAAAATCCGAGTTAGTAGACTTGGTAGGGAATGGTAAAATTTCTTCCTCAATCAAGGAATATCAATTTGAATACAGATTTGAGTATCCTTCTTCCGCTGCTGTTGATAATCGTAAAAGGGATGTAACTCTGAGATTAACTCTGTCTGATTCACTGCAGATATTAAATTTAGCAAGAGGAATTGAAAAACTCTCTAATAGATTTGGACACTATCGACTATACAACGTAGATATATCACCTGAACAGTCTTTCTTATACGAAAAGGATCTCTATCCACTTGGCTTATACAACATAGAAGAAACAAGATCCACGGAATCAGTACGAACTAACATATATCAAATAGTTAACGATGAGAACGACTATATTGACTCATTTGAATATATTATTCCAAATTTTAAATTTCTATCATTTGAATTAATTTCGGAGAGAAAATCAATAGGATATAATTTAGAGGATAGGATTCTAAAGATAAAGATTATATTTTTTGAAAAGGATAACGTGATCAAGGAAGAATTTTCGATATCTGAAGAAAATGAACTTGAAACAATATTAGAATTCGCTTATGAAATTAATAGAATAGATCCTGATATTATTTTAACTAAAGGTGGAGACCAATTTTTGTTTCCACATTTACTTTACAGAGCCAAGGCCAACAAGGTTGAAAATCAGTTGTTGATAAATTTGAATCGCGAATCGAATCTAGAATATTTACTAAAGAAAAACAAATTGTTTCCAAATAAAAGTATTAGATCTAATGACTTGTCCTCAACATCATACATCTCTTACGGAAAAGTGTATTTCAAACCACGACCGTTTTTTCTATACGGCCGAATTCATATCGACGTTAACAGTTCATTTATTTACAGGGACAATGGATTGGAAGGATTAGCAGAATTATCCCGAGTTTGCAGAATTCCATTGCAACTAGCATCAAGATCTACTATAGGGAAGTGTCTAAGCAGTTTGTATTTTTATAATGCTCATAAAAAGGATGTATTGATACCATGGAAGCCCATAACATCGGAAATCTTCAAGTCATTTTCTGATTTATTAAAGGCAGATAAAGGGGGCTTTGTTTTTGAGTCAAAACCTGGAGCATATGACAAAGTAGCAGAATTTGATTTCATATCTCTTTATCCAAATATCATGCTAAGGAAAAATGTTTCTTCAGACACAATCAATTGTGTATGCTGTAAATCAGAAACAGATAACAAAGTGCCAGAACTTGAACATCTTTATCACTTGTGCAAAAAAAGGATAGGAATAGTACCTTTATCTCTTAAAACAGTTCTAGATAGACGATTAGAATACAAAAAAAGAAAAAACCTGTGTGTATCTAAGAATGATGAGTATTTAAAAAATTGTTATGACAACAGACAAACTGCTTTAAAATGGATCCTAGTTACTTCCTTTGGATATCTTGGATTTAGTAACTCAAAGTTTGGTAGGATAGATGCCCACATCACTGTATGCGCCTTTGCTAGAGATATACTAATGAAAACGTCTAAAATAGCAGAGAAACACGGATTTGATGTAATTCATGGTATTGTGGATTCTATCTGGATAAGCGAAGTAGATAATATAGAATATTCATTATCGGCAGCCGATTCTGCACATCGATATATTAATTTAAAAAAAGACATAGAGGAACAAACAGGTTTTTCCATATCTTTTGAAGGGGTATACAAATGGATCGTTTTCGATTCATCTAAGATCAATCCTAACTTACCAGCCCTAAATAGATACTTTGGCGTTTTTGAAGATGGGGTCATAAAGATGAGAGGGATTGAAACAAGAAGACATGATACCCCTGAACTCTTTGTCTATTTTCAAGAGGAGTTAATGAAAATAATGTCTGCTCATAACAACATTCATGAAATCACGAGATGCTTGCCAATTTTGGAGAGGGTATATAAAAAATATATAAATTTAATATGCTCTAAAAAAATTTCATACACCGATCTGATATTTATCAAAAGGATATCAAAAGCAAGTAATGAATATACAGATAGAAAGACGATTGAAAACTGCGTTTTAAAACGACTAACTAGCAATGGGAAATCCTTGGATGCTGGAGAAGAAATTAAATACATAATTACAAATTTTTATAGTGAGAATTTCTTGGAAAGGGAATACCAATTGAACTATACTGACATACATTAGTTCGTAGATCTAAACAGATACTTTTTAATATCCAAGTTGAACCTCCTTTTTCTATAGTAGCCAGATATTGCTTGTTTAACCTGTGATAAACTAGAGTAGTAATTTGGCAATATGTTACCTT
>JBBRRF010000296.1:0-3114 GCA_038200885.1 Candidatus Nitrosocosmicus sp. | reverse complement strand
AATGAGTTCATACACACGCTAACGAATTTTTAGACAACACTCACACTGGAACCCTTCTCAGTCATCTTGAATTTATACACTTGTTCAACCTCAGAATTTTCAAATATCTCTTCATCATGAGTAATAATTATCATTTGGGACAACGGACTCATTCCTTTGCTAAAGACATCGGAAATAATTTTTACAAACGATCGACGTCTTTCCTCATCCAAATTGGTCGTAGGTTCATCTAAAACTATGAAATCAATTTTTGATGAACCCATCAAAAATGCAATACCCATCCTAATAGCCAGTGATACAGCGACTTTCTCGCCTCCGCTCAATGATACAGTATCAATTTCTCCTCGCTTTCCGTAGCATAGTATCTTTATATCTCGTGGTTTTTCAACCAATGTAATTTTTGACAGTCCAACGTTGAAAATGTTGATGTACTCAGAGGCTTTAACAGAAATCAAGTTTAGTGCTCGTGTCCTTAAACTTGAACTCACGATACCATCTCTGTTAAAGACCGTGGAGCGAATATTTTCAAGATCTGAAATAAATTTTGCGGCAGACGATAACTCTGTAATCAATGTTTGAAATTCTGAATTTTCTCTTTGAATGTCTACAATTGTTTTCTCCAATATCGCTTTTTGATTGTAAATATTAACCATTTCCGCTGAGAGCTTGTTTTTGGTTAATTTTTTTTGTTGATAAGAATTTAAATCAACCTCGATTACGTCATTTCTGATATTTTGAATAATATCGATCAAGTTTGCAGAATATTCATCTAATTTGTATGCAGATAGATTGATATTTATTAAACTATCCAATTGTAGTTTGGACAGGCTCTGGTGATCTTTTTTTAGATTCTTTAGTTTATGCTCTAAGGTATCGATACTTCCATCAATATCAAAATCATAATTTAATAGAGTACGCTCTGCAGATATTATATTTTTCTCCTTCCTCTTGAATTCCATCTCCTCTATGTTTAGTTTGGAAATTTCAGAGAGTAGAAACTGTTTCTCTTTAATCTTTTTGTTGAGTTCAAAATTGATATGAGAAATATCAAACATTTGGTTAAGAGAAAGGATTTCAGAGTTACAAACAGGACATTTGCCATCTTTAATTTGGATTTTTTGAGCACATTCGGTAAATCCTTTTAGCTTTCCTATCTCCCCCTCCACTCTGATAACTTTACTGTTCAATTCATCTAATTCGGATTTGACCATCTGAATAGTGATAAAGACTTCATCTTTGTCCCTCAAAAATTTAATAGCATTTTTTATATCCGCAATCATTCTTTGTGATTTATCAATTTCTGTTTTCAAAGAATTTGATCGTTCTCGGAAATATTTTAATAAAGTATTTTCTAAGGATCTGATTTCAGAAAGTTTAGCTATTTTTGGCTCAAGAATTTCGATTAGTTTTTCCATTTCATTTAGTGTTTCTATTTTTTGAGATAATTGTACGAGGACAGTGTTTAATGTTTGTTTTGATTGCAAAAGTCTGGATTCATTATCTTTAGTTTTCTTTATGAGAATGTTTATTTGGTTATCGTCATAACCTTGGGTTTTTTCTCGTAGTATTTTTCTAAATTCCTCCATAACAGTATGCATATTATTGAAAGATTTATCTAATCTATCCAATCCGATCATGTTATTTAGTAATTCTTTAAATTCCCTAGGTTGTGAATCTATTATTTTACTAATTTCACCTTGTTGAATAATACCTGCTATTTGTAATTTAGTATAATTAATCCCCATTATAGACTCCGTTTCATGGATTACTGATTCACCAAGTTGCTTTCGTTCACCAGAGATCATTGGTCTGTAGATGGATTTGTCATTTTGATCCATCTCCAAATTATTGTTGCCATTTTTAATTACCTGTTCCAATTTAACCGAAGTCAATCGGCCTTGGCTATCTATTTGTCTTTTGATCCTATAGTTTGTGGGCCCTATAGAGAATTCTAAAATTACAAACGATCCCGTTTCATTATTAACATACCCACCCATTCCTCTTGTTAGCAAATTCTTGTTAGATTTGCGAGTGTGTTCATCGAATAGGGCAAAAGTTATAGAATCGATAATACTGGATTTACCTGAACCGTTGTGCCCCACGAAAACTGTAATTCCAGGATGAAACTCAAGAGTAGTATCGATGTGTGATAAAAAGTTATTTAAAACTATCCTTTTTATCAATTCTAATTACTTTTCCCATCTATTTTTGATTTATCCAAAGTTTGATAGGTTGATTTATTATTTTCAAAAAACTTCCAAACATAATGGGCAATTTGATTATTTTTACCTTTATCAATATTGTTATTATCGTTGGAGTCATCCGGATTATGAAACATACTGATTAGATCTAATGATAGATGAGTCAAAGGTTCAGAATGGAGAGATTTTAGAATTAATGAAGACATTTCTTTATCCATGTCAAAATTTCCAGACCCATCATAAGAAAATCCAGTAGCGGAATCTTCGTCTAAAATACTCCAATTATAATATAAAAACGAAGCTTCTAATTGTAATAATTGTCTAGATAATATTTTGGGATCTATGTCCGCTCCACTTATTTTTAGATCAATAACAGGTTTTTTTGAGTATCGAGTAGTTTCTTGTACGATATTATCCAGTTTATCATCCAATTCGGGATATTCTATTTGGTATTCAAATTGATGTCGTCTCTTTTCTAACTTTATCCAATGAGTATTGACGTCTGCAGAGACTTCTGAAAGATCTACTAACAGAAATCCCTTCTCCACGTCTGAAATGGCTTCGTTATGTCCTAGATCAATGGAACCAGGATAAGCCACCAAACCTTCGTTTAGAGTAGGAAATCTTTTCTCAATGTGGTCATGATAGTGACCCATAGCATAATAATCAAATCCGACTGGTAAATCATTAGAAAAAATTTCGCCCGCAAATTTGTTAAAATCATAGAGGCCTTGATGAAGAACAAGGATCTTTTTTAACCAATGATTTTGAACTGCATGTTTTTGGATGTCATTTTTCAGGGTAGACTCTAATTTTCTAAATGGTCTGATCAAACCGTTATCAATATTGGAACGACGTTCCTTATTGAATCCATAGATTAGTAGATTGTCAATTTGAACCGGTGAATCGGGTT
>JBBRRF010000295.1:0-3128 GCA_038200885.1 Candidatus Nitrosocosmicus sp. | reverse complement strand
GACTAGCCTGTGCTAATTACATAAGAGATCTACTATTATAGATGTAATTTAAAAAAGAATAAAATTATTTTCTATTTCTCTATCTTTTTGTTTTTGTATTTATGAATATGACAGAGGTTACGGCGGCTATAGCAGAGATAATTGCAGTACCTATGAAAGCTAGATGGAATCCATTATTTATGGCCTCTAGACTATTTAATCCAATATTTACCAAAGATTCTGAATGGGCTGTCGATACTGCAACCATAATCGCAAGCCCTAATGCTGAACCGACTTGGTAAGTGGTATTGATAAGCCCTGAAGCGACACCGACATGCTCATTTCTTGCATTTGATACAGCTGAAGTCAATATGGGTATGTATGAGAAGGCCATTCCTAGGGCGGAGATAATAGAAGCCGGCAATACATGGACCATAAATATGAAATTGTTGTTGTTCTCAACTGTGTTAACAGGAGTAAAACTAAACAAAATCATTCCTATAATCAAAAGTGCAAGTCCTATTGTGAGGTTTTCTTTAATTCTAAGTTTGCCAATCAATTTTGGCATCATCCATACCATCATTATCATAATGAGTCCTGTCATTGGCAACAATGCAAGGCCGCTTTCAAGCGGTCCATAGTGGAGTATCTGTTGCAAGTAGAGGTTAAGGAAAAACCACATTGAGACCCAGGAAGCTCCCAACAAAGCCATGACAATATTTGAAGATAGTAGATTTGTTGTTTTGAATATCCCAAGAGGTATTAAAGGCTCTTTACTTCTTTTTTCAATTGCGATAAAGGCGCCTAGCAAAACAATGGAAGTGGCTAACATAGATATTGTTTGTATGGATAGCCATCCACCTTCACTTTCATTAGCCGTGACTATTGAATAAATCATTAGAGCCAAGGAGGCAGTTATTGTTAGAGCACCTAAATAGTCAATGCTCCCTTTCTTTTTTGTTCCCTGAGGTATTAATTTTGGAATTAAAGCTAGAACAAATACTCCAATAGGAACATTTATCAAAAATACCCATGGCCAGTCAAACCATGCAGTAATTATACCTCCCAAAAAGACTCCAGCAGTACCCCCAGCTGGTGCAGCTGCACTCCAAATACCCATGGCTTTATTCATTTCCGACTTGTTATTAGCAAATAGGTTCATTACTATAGAAAGAGCTGAAGGGGCAATCAAAGCAGCGCCTAATCCTTGTAGTATCCTTGCAGTGATAAGAACGTCATTTGACGTTGAAACTCCTGCTAAAACTGAAGCTCCTGTCAATATTAGAAATCCTATAGTAAAGACTTTTCTTTGGCCTATGATATCTGATAGTTTTCCTCCCAGAAGTAATAAAGTGCCAAAAGTAATTACATATGCATTAAAAATCCACTGTAGGTCAGTTTGCGTTATGTTAAAATGTTGTTGAATAGTTGGTAATGTTACTCCAATGATTGAAGTATCTAATATTATCAAGAATTGAGCTAAAGATAAAATCGTTAATGCTTTCCATCTGTTTGGATTAGAAAATGTTATGGATGGTTTTGGAGATGACGATTTCATGTAGCCACCCTCCCAATTATCTTGCCTTTAGATATACTACGGAATCTAATATTTTCCTGTATTTTGTGTTTTTGTTTTAAAGTCATGTATATTTTTCTATTGGGAAGAGAGATAGATATTGACCTAGCTTTACATTTGTAAAATAAAGATTTATGTTTTCTTTTACATTCTTTTTTTCAATTGTAAAGATTGGTAGTTAAATATCTTATTGAGTATTAGATTGTAAATGACAAAAGACCCAGTTTGTAATATGAATGTGGATGAAAAAACTGCAAAGCATGTATCAGAAATTGAGGGAAACAAAGTATACTTATGTTCTGCTTCTTGTAAACAGCAGTTCGAGCAAAATCCATCAAAATATGGATATTAAGACGAACCAATACAAAAAAAGGTTCTGATGCTTGATTACTCATCCACTTCAGATTTCCCATCATATTTTCTTTTAATTGATTCTATTCTTCCTCTATATTTTTCAGTATACCCTAACTTACATGATGTACAACAGAAGAATCGTTCGATATCTGCAAATTTTAGAATTCTAATTACCGTGTACGGGCGCCTCGCAAAAATCACAAATAATGTTTATTACTAGACCCCTCGCAATTCTTTTCTGAATTTTATCTATTTCTTCGTTTACAAAACAGTTCTGTGGAGTATTGTCAATGTTATTTTTACTCCTCGCACTATCTCTAAGGTCTTGTAATTGAATGAAATTCTTTTTCTCAGACTCCAATTTTTCAGAGTCAAAAACTGGTAGCACATCTTTGATAAATCCTACATTAACCAGCCTTTCATATCTTGCCTTTACCGTTGGAGTTGTTATTCCGGTGTCCCTTGATATCTGTCCAAATGATTTTCTACCATCTTCTAATAGAGATTTTAGAATAACTACCTAGGTTTCATCAAGGCTAAGCGGCATATGACTCTACGTCATTTAACTTTTCTTGTCATATTATTCTTTACGTTTGTAAAGGTTGGTCATTATATTTCTCTGCCTGTATCTAAAATTAAATGATAAATGAATTAAATCATAAAATAACCCATGAAATAAAATCAACTGTAGACAATAGCCCTACCATTTATCCACTACAAAAAGAGGTTCAAGGACATACAAGTATTCATCATAAAGAGCAATTAAAAGAAAAGCCGGCCTTTTTGTACAATGTCAATTTACAATATGAGCCTCAAATCCTGCAAGCAAATTCGCCTACCAATCTTGTTGTGTCTATAACAGAGCGTTCTTCAGGTAATACCATAAAAGAGTTTGAACCTATTCATGACAAACTCATGCATCTTATAATCGTAAGCAAGGATCTTTCTTATTTTGCTCATATCCATCCTACATTTGAAAATAGTAGCAATAGATTTACTATATATCATACTTTTCCAGAGGCTGGAGAATATAAATTGTGGATAGATTTCAAGCCAAAAGAAGGCAATCAAACCCTTACAACATCTGAACTTAAAGTAGTGGGAAATCCAATTCACAACCTAGTATCAATAGTCAATGATAGACAATATCTAAAAAAATAGATGAACAATATCAAATTAGGTTAACAGCGCCAAATAAAATTGAAATTGATAAAGAAAT
>JBBRRF010000294.1:0-3134 GCA_038200885.1 Candidatus Nitrosocosmicus sp. | reverse complement strand
GAATCTAACAAAGCTTTCTTTCATTATCTAACCATCATCTCATACAACAATTTTCAAGATTTGGTAATCGCTGCTAATGGTAATATATTACAAGTAGAGGTTAGTATGCCCAAAATCCTTTCGTTTTGACTTTTGGGCATATTTAGTTAAAACTTTAGCCTTTATTTTAAATAGATATCATTTGGACATATTTTACCAATCTAAATTTTGGTAAAATTATTACATTATACAAGTATAAATCACAAAATCAAAGAAAAAGTGATGGTGTCAGAGTTGATGAGATTCAAGACATGTTTGGAAACCCCTAATCATATATCTTTACTATAAACAAGGCTAGATTACATTGATATCGTTACCAAAATATGAATAAATACTCATAAGATGAAATACAATTCTACAAACTGGTAAAAAATTTATTTTTTAGAGATAAAACTATATATAAAATTACAATATTATGAGATAGTGGAGGAGATCTAGTTTGCGCGTATCTCTGGAGTTTCAAAAAATCTCCTACTAAATTCCTTAGAGATTTCTTCTTCTTTTATAATCTCTCCTCTTCGTCCAGGAGTTCGCATCATTTGCTGTCTAACACTTCTTCTTTCGTCGTCTAACTCATTAAATCCTCTTTCTATATCATATATTTGCTGCTTCTTAGTTCTTAATTCTTGAGAGTATCTTTGGCGAAAAGATGTTTCTACATCTTCAGTTGCTTGTTCTTCAGTAAGGACAACCATACTTTCATTTTTAGTTTGATTGATCATAGTGCTTTTATGCAGAGAATCTAAGGACATAAGTGGAAGGTGATTATTATTATAACTTTTTTCTATTACCATATTACTATATACATACCATGTCTCTTAAGTATATTATGATGTTTATCGTTTTCAGTTCATGTTAATCATCATTTCAATATCTATTAAAAATGATTCCTTCACATGAACTATTAATTTAATAGTAAACAGCATAACCTGGAACTAGAATAACAAATAGAATAATAGGTCATAATTGACCATTTTTGCGTTAATCTTGTCAAGGCAATATCGCCGTTTACCGCACCTGATAACATACATAGCACTATTAAGAGAGTATGATAGAAATTCCATTTTTATGGACATTGCTCAATTGTGGAAAATGGACTCGGATTTGTTTGGGAAATGCTTTAGAAAAATACTATGATTAACTTCCAGAGAGAGAAAGAGGGTGATAGAAACAAACAGTCTAGTAGCAGGTCATAGTTTCTTACAATTTTAGAACAATTTCTTGAATTCCAAATTCCTCCATTGGACATTATAGAAATAGAATACGGATATAATATAGATATTTTATATTATCGATGACTGGTACATTGGATAAAATCCTGGATTTGAACTAATCCTACTAGTCCAAGTAGAAGTAATGAGGAGAAATGAAAAAGCTTGACCATGACAATATTTCTATGTCATTTTTGATCAAATTGTCCAAATAATCCTTTGATGACATTTTAATTGAATTGGACATTAATCAGAGAAGAGAGATATAGAAAGTTTAACCTTTTCCAAAAGAGTGCAGATCCACTGAAGAATATGTCTAAATACGCATTATTAATATACTTTGGAATCTGTATACCTATGATTACTATTGGTAGATCTTGTATACGGTATGGGTATAACCGATATAATAAAAGACGCTCCTACACTTTTTAGTGTCCTAAGTAAACATATGTCTATAAAGTTTTTTAAATCTAAGCCATTTATTTATGGTTCTGCAGACATTATCAACGTCTGTAATTTACATTGTTCCCATTGTTACTGGTGGAAAACTAGAAGAAATGAACTAGACGAGTTGAGTCCCGTGGACTGGAAAGAAATAATAAAACAGACCTTTAAAAAACATCGTGTTTATGTAGTTACACTCGTTGGAGGCGAGCCAATGATGCGTCAAGATATTATAAAGGTTTTTTGTGATGAGATGCCTAGAAGAATATGTGTAGTAACAAACGGTACTTATCCTTTAGTAAGATTTGACAATCTTTACTTTTATTGGGTATCACTTGATGGTACAGAACAAGTACATGATAGCATTAGAGGAAAAGGCGCTTATGCGAAAACCAAAAAGAATATTTTAGACTATATCTCCGGGCCCGCTCGCAACGGAAAACCAGCTTGGAAGGACATTTGGATCACAATGACTATAAATTCTCTGAATTATACCACCATAGAAGATCTAATTGATGAATGGAGAGATACGATAAATAAAATAGGGTTTCAATTTCATACACCCTTTACAGATAATGATCCACTTTGGTTACCATTCGGTGATACAAGAACTAATATAATTAACAATATTCAAAGATTACGAACTAAATATCCAGATTTTATCATTAACACAGAAAAACAACTAGAATTAATGAAAGGCAACTGGGGAGGGATCAAAACTACTCCCGTGGACTGTCCTTCGTGGGCAATATTATCGTTGGATCACAAAGGAATGTCAAAACAGCCTTGTTGTATTGGAAGCTCCGACAGTAAAGCAATGAAGCCAATATGTGAAAAATGTGGACTGGGATGTTATTCGATATTAGTTGCTCAAGGATTGAAAAATAAATAACAATGATTTGCTTTTTGGCTAACATTCTCTTAAAGAATTAATGGATATCTCATAACAATATTCATAGATGTTAACCTCTATTAGACTCGATTATTAGGTGTCTTTTGATAGCGTCAATACTCATACATATATAGGTGTATCAAGCCAAAAAAAAAGAATGTTTGCTCAAACTTTGGAAAAAGTCATTTTGTGGCAAGCAAATAAATTCAGATAAGCTGAAACCATACATGCATAGAGGCCAAACACTTAGGAAAATACCACGGATTATCTGTTTTTATTTTGGCAGCAGCATCAAGATAAACTATGATGAATAAAATCTATATTACCATGCTCTGATTTCTAAATCTTGACTATTTTAAATAGTATATTATTAGAGCCTATCCCAAAATTAATTTTCTGTAGATAATAATACAACAAGAGAACTGTACCAACCCAAGATAGTTTTCATCCTTCTTTTCATATCTTGTGAATAATTTCCTGAACCTGTTATGCCATGAGTTTGTTCTCTCTACAACCAATCTCTTGGGAGAATATTTTTTACGATTTGG
>JBBRRF010000293.1:0-3134 GCA_038200885.1 Candidatus Nitrosocosmicus sp. | reverse complement strand
GCAGGAGAAAAAAGTCAATAATTTTGAATACGGTACTTTCCTAGAACGGCAACATACCGCAGTATAGTTTATAGATCTGAAACCTTAGTGATAAACCCGTTATCTAGAATTAAAATGATTAGAATATGGAGAGAAAGTTTTTTGATTTGAAATCAGATTCATAGTGAACTAGACTTTTATCTCTCAATTCATTCCAAATATTTTCAATGTAATCTTTACTAAACTTTGATTTAATGGCGTAAACTTTATTCAGAGATTCTTGTTCATTTTCACAATAATTAGTACTATCTATTAGAGTAGCCGCTACCTCTAACCATTCAGGCTCCTTGTCTTTGAACAGAGTCAAAAATCTGTCGGTAAAAACTGAGTCGTTGGTCCACTTCTTCTCATTTATGTCAGAAGTTATCCTCTTTGGATCAAATTCTTCATAATAATAATTTGCTAGTTCTGGTGAATATGGACCATTTCTATAGATATCATATTTATAGCCAAAGTCATTACGTAGAGAGGTTTGTGCTAAAAATACATATTTCTGTAATTTTAGTCTATTTATAAATCCATTTTCGTCGTCTTCTAAAAGATTGTGTATATTTATCATTTTTTTATAGTAAAGAAAGCATATAAAATCTTGCAATTTCATACTCATATGTTGCTGAATACATATTATACGTAGGACTAATATATTAATAAGACGGTCCCTTGTTAAATTTTGAAATTGAGATGAAATAGAATTAGACCACAATGTTATTTACATTCAACCATCTCTGTGACTAAGGTTTATGTTATTATTTGAATTCAGTTCGAGAAGGTATGACCACTTTTAGATGGAAGACTCTAATTTCTTAATTCTGTCTTTCGGACAACTGGACAAATTTAGCCCGCTAATTACAATTCTTTTTATATTTATTTGATGGTTTTCTAGAACTTAATTAAGTTTTTGTAGATAAGGATATAAGAGATATACCACTTAAAAATTCAGCTTTTACATAAATATTTAACTTTTAAGAAGAGAAAATCGATTAGTCTAGGAATTCCAGCAAGAATTTAAACATCCCTTATTTATCTCCCAGTTTGTTAGGTAGGCTGCAAAAAATAGTACTTGGAGGGGATTCTAAAAATGGAACGCGGGTTGATTTATTTTGAAATTTAGGAATTGGTATCTTCAAAGCTGTGGCTGCAATACTAACAGATCGCGCTTTGAGATAGTTATCTTTTTTTTCTAACAAAACACTATCAAGATTTTTCCAAAATCATCATCCTAAAATTAAATATTGTATTGTGATGTTATCATGACGCTTAGGATGAAGCCGATCCTTATTCTTGAGAATATAAATTACATAATGCCTCTTTTCTCTATTTTTAGTTTGCTTGCACTGTGTATTCTTGTTCCTGAATCTCAGTATTTATCTTATTCTCAAATTGAAAATAACAGTAATTTAAGTAATGTTTGGACAACCGAGCGAAATTATCTAAATATTACAATGAAGATTGTGTTCGAGGTTCCTATAATCGATCAAAATACTATATTCTATTTGATATTAGGACACTTTACAAAGGCTTGTAATTTTCGAAGCCATGATTGTAATTTGTCTGATGTATAAATTATTTCAAATATTGATAACTTCTTGATGGGCATATTTGTGAATAGGTTTAACTAGGTTTTTATAATGAAATAAATTGTAAAGTATTTCTATGCCAAAAGTAGTGCTCAAATAAACCCTTGTGCGGATATTGGGGCGATGAAGGCCAATTAATTGGATTTGAGGGTTATTGTAATGCGGTCTGATTTTGCAGATGTTATATTCATTTGGAGTAACTAATTCAGCAACTTTTTTCTTGTTTTTTCATTTAAGGCGCTTTAATTCTGAATTTTTAATAGTAAATTTTTGCAATTATCTTTTATACATAGAGGCCATATGGATAATAATGTCATTCTGTCATCAATGTGGTTACGCTCTTGAATCGGATGCTGAGACTATATGCCCCGGCTGTGGAATCGATCTGAGACCTTCTAATGATCAGAACAATACAAATCAAACTGATAATATCCCCTCCCCGGAATCCATGGGGGATACAAATATTGCTCCTTATTCCAGTACAGCAATTTTCGATGATCAATTACTAAATTATACAATAATTGAAAACACAATTATATTTGATGATATAGGAGATGCGTCGGTACAGGTTTTAGATCTATTTCAAAGATTATCTCATAAATCTAACTTATTATACCAATTATTAGCGGATAACTTTCAGAAGAATGTAAAAAAGGCTAAAGAATTACAGGACTCTTCTAATGCGCTAGTCAAACCAAGTCAAAACGTAATAAATGAAGTAGAAAAAATTGAGACCGAATGCAAAACCAGGATAATCAATATAAAGATAGGGGAATTACAAATTTCAAAACATGATTTACAGCTAAAGAATCTAATATTAATGGGTAACCAATTTTTCTATTTGGGCAAGTATGATTACGCGCTTGAATGCTATGACAAGATACTACAAACCGATGTGCGTCATTTTGAGGCGATACTCAACAAAGCATTTACCTTGAATAATTTAGGCAGATACAGTGAAGCTATAGACGGGTATAATGAGGCGTTAAAAATACATCCTAATCATGTAAACGCTCTAAACAACAAAGGTGAAGTCCTGTATAAGATTGAAAAATACAGTGATGCTATAGAATACTTTGACCGTGCGCTGCAGGTAAATCCTAATTACGTAAACGCTTTAAACAACAAAGGTACTGGACTTTATAAGCATGAAAGATACAGCGATGCTATAGAATACTTTGACAAAACTCTAAAAATATATCCTAATCATGCCAATGCTTTAAACAACAAGGGTTGGGTGTATTATACGCTAGGAAGATATAGTGAGGCTATAGAGTGGTATGATGAGGCTCTAAAAATAGAGCCTGCTGATGCGATTTCTTTAAACAACCAGGGCAAGGCACGATATAGTCTTGGTAGATACATCGAGGCTATAGAGTGGTATGACAAGGCTTTACAGGTGGATCCTAAACATGTAAACGCTTTAAACAACAAGGGGAGGGCTCTACATAGTCTTGGAAGATATAACGAGGCTATAGAGTGGTATGACAAAGCTTTACAGGTGGATCCTAAACATGT
>JBBRRF010000292.1:0-3186 GCA_038200885.1 Candidatus Nitrosocosmicus sp. | reverse complement strand
CCATCACTAATCTTTAAATCTCTATGAACAAAACTATTAAAATCATAATTGTCTTTATGGGAACTGTTTTTTCTCTTTTTATGATGGTTTTTGGATTGGAATATGTGTATTCCGCAGCAATTGGAACCAATAGTTATAGCGGTAATCCGATATATTTTTTAACTGCAGGTCTTTTTTGTCTTGCTTTTTTGTCTTGCAATCGGGTCAACCGCTCTCTTCTTATCAGTTAAATTATATCATCATAGATAAAATTCGTAACGGATTCTCTAAATGTTTAAGAAAAGCATGACCTTAATTTGTCTACAATATGGCATGGACCATCGGATGGTGAACATTTAAACTTCCCAGGGCCATAAATGGAAGAGAAGATTATTCTAAAAGGTTTCTGAAATTGACATTTATGATATTCCAACTAATGATCGAATAAGAAAAATAGATTATAATAGCATGATTAAATTATAGAATGCTATTATTCCTATTTGTTCATTTGCTCAGGGTAACTAATTAATTGTGGCCATCTTCATTAGCATCATCTTTGTCGTTACCATTACTGTTATCATCATTGTTTTGTGTGTTTTCATCATCACTGCTCTCTCCACTATTGTCTTCATTATCATCATTGTTATCGTTTGTAGAGTCTGAGTCAGAGTTGGATGGAGGGCCTTGGTCCTTTTCTAAGGAATCTTCATCTTCTGCTTCGCTCTTTTCTTCCTTTTCTGCTTCTTCACACTCAGAAGAACTACCTCCAGAAGAGCCTGACTTTTTACTGCAATTATTATCATCGAACCATGGATTACCTTCATCATCTTTTTTCTTTTCTCCACGTTGATTATCTCCATCATCATCTCCATCATCATCATTATCATCATTATTGTCACCGGAGCGGGATTTGTCATCATCATTATTCACAAATACTGGAGGGTTGTTCATCGGGGAACCATTAGCCAAACCATCTGCGCCGCTACTACTAGCAAATCCTAAGGATGAAGCAAATGATGTCTTTGTATTGAGAGGGAGATTCATAGAACTTTGTGAAGATTCGACATTTAAAGAATAAAATTCACCTTGTGATTTAGTTTTATTGTCTGTAATGGTAATATCAAATGGCACCATTTGATTACTAGCAAGATTTCCAGCATTTAGTCCAAAACTTTGTGTCCCAATGACACCCAGACTAGAATTATCATAAAATGTTGCAACCAGATTCAAAGGCTGTTCTGATAATTGTCCTTGGTTAATTATATTCCCTGTAATATGAGGATTCCCAGCATTGTCTAAAAATGAACTACTGCCGTTAATAATAAAGTTGACAGGTTTATCGTCTGTTGCAGGCTGAGATGATGTGGAGAATTCCATAAAGCTAAACTTGCCTAGAACTTGTTGAGGATCTTGTATTATTATATCAAAAGGAGATAGTTCGCCTGTCCGTAGATTTTCTATAGATGTAAAAGCAGAGTAGTTACCAACTACTATATTATTAGTTGCATTAGAAAGAAGGGCTGTAATTGCAATGTTTGTTTGTGACTGAGTTGAAGTATTGTTTACCTCACCTAAAATATGAAAATTGCCCAAATCGTCAGTATTTGTAGAAGTGCTTAAAATTTGAATAGGGTTGGAGTTTGTTATTTGTGCAGATGCTGAAGAACCTATTTGTATAGAATTTAATCCACTAAAAGAAAAAACCGAACAAACAAGTGAGATCATAATCAGAGGCAATAATATTACCTTTCGTCTATTTTTTGATAATGACATTTTGTTTTGATATATGTAGGGAAAGTAACAATAAAATAATTGCTGAAGATAAATAGGAAAAATAATTCTACTTTATGATTCTAGAAAATTTTTACATACTTTTAATGCCGCTTGGTTCTCCATTTGTTTATTTACAGCCATTAAATAGCAAATCAGTTTGGCTTCTGATGAGGTCTGGATCACTATTCCGGATTTGTCAAATGGGGTCTATGATATTGAATAAGTATTAGAAAAAATCAACAAAGCCTGTATTTCCAATTAAGTATAGTGCAAAAAAAGACTCGTTAGCATACAATCCTGAATTAAATTCTTTTGCTGTAGTAGAATATAAAAAAGCTAGAAATTTTTCAATTGTATCATATAGATACTATAACAAACTTAATGATCCTTAACACTATCATACCGTACTGTTGATTTGGGAGTAAATAATTGATAATGGCAATTGTTATCATGCGTTTTAAATACCTTGATTCATACTTTTAGCTATTGACTGATCATGGTGTGCAAAGGAATATGTATCAGGCACAAAGCGTCTAAATCTAGGAAGAATAAATCACACTATTTATCAAATCATAAACGATGTCAAATTTGTCAAATTTTCCTCGAATGGAAGGATGGGTTTAGATGTCCATGCTGTGGCTCTAAACTGAGAACCAAACCCCGGAATAAAAAATTCAAGAATAGATATCGTGAGGAAATGAATAAAAAGGAGACAACAGTGAGTGCTTTAGTATAGACAGCACCAAATAATAATTGATAAATGTTAACAATTACTAGACATACAGGAAATAGATTTACGCCGACAGAAGCTTCATCTAATCAATATGGACCAATACTAACAATAATTCCCAAATTGGACGAGTATTATGATTTCTCTTACCATTTGTAGCTGGAAAAGATTTGCTTTCTCTTTTTACATTGTACGTCTACTCTAAAAATCTTCTTCCCATACTTTGTGTTTGGTGAACTAAAATGACAACAACTTTTTTGAAAGAAAACTGGCATTCCACAATACTTAGGCTGCCATTCTATAATAATAGATAAATAGTAAAACAGCGGGAAGACTTGAGATTGTTAGCCTGTCTCATCCCTAATCTCCCTACTGAAAGCTAACCTGCTGTATGACAAATCATTCACCGTCTGTTTTCCTCAAGTTTATTTAACCATGTTCAAAAAGAATGTTGTTCTTTAACGCATGATTTTGTATATTTGGAGTTTCCATTGCACATCATCACTACATATTTTGTAAAATAATCTTATTTACAATTTACTATATTCTTACCTAGACAAAAATATCATAAAGTTTTTATGAATAAAATCAAGTTGACATATACCGTTTAGCACAAATAAAGGAACAAGGTTTATAGCTCGGATTAACAAAATATAATCTAGTCTAATCTATGACAACAGCACTTACCAACAACAAAGCATCGT
>JBBRRF010000291.1:0-3187 GCA_038200885.1 Candidatus Nitrosocosmicus sp. | reverse complement strand
TGCATAATCCATCTGCGTTGTTAAGGCATAGGCTAATTCGACATATCCAATGGTATAAGGTGTTCCTTGAATTGATGCGGCCACACCTTCATTTCCTGGTGCGCCTATACCAACTGGCCATTGCACTGATTTGCCCTTACCAACAGTTTGATTCCATTCAGGACTTACTTTTGATAAATAATCAGTAAATACAAATGTTGTACCAGAACCATCAGAACGATGGACTGTAACTATATTTTCAGAGGGCAATGCTATATCTGGATTGAGTTCTTTTATCTTTGGATCATCCCATTTAGTGATTTTTCCTAAAAATATTTCTGCAATAACTGGACCTGTAAATTTGATAGGTGTAGTTACTTCTGGAATATTATATGCAAGGACAACAGAACCTAGGGTTTCTGAAATGTGAACAGGACTTCCTGCTTTTTGGAATTCGGTTTCCGAAAGAGGAGCATCAGAAGCACCAAAGTCAACTGTTTTTTCAGTGAACTGTTTAATTCCTCCACCACTACCAATAGAAGCATAATTAAGATTAACATCAGGATCTACTTTTTGATATTCTACTCTCCAAGTATCTATTAAAGGATAAGGAAAGGTTGCTCCAGCTCCATTAATAGAAACTTTTTGGGCATGTACTGAATTCACATAAATTGGAACTAATAGCGATATGGCTAAAAGTGATATACCTAATATCCTATATTTGATTAATTTACTCATCAAGTTTGTATAATTATATAATTATATAATTATTAATCAATTGTCTATATATTATTCATATACTATATAGAATAGATTAATGTAGTATATAAAAAAATCTTCCAAAGATATTATATAATAAATATCTCCTCTTTTAATATAAAGGTCATCATAGCATTAACACTTCCATAAATAATTTCTATGTAAAACAAGTTTTTCTAATCTTATTACGGAGAACCCTCCAGTAAATCGTGTCTTGAAAACAAGAAACAGACCATCCAATAATAGCCTTTGTGAACAATAAAGAAATAACTCCATATAGAAAACTATAACAAGTCTTAAGTTGGTCTATGGTGTACTCCTAATTGCCATCTACATTGTTATCCTTTTTACAATCCCTTCATTTGTATTTGAAAAAGTGTTATCCCCATTGTAGCAGGTATCACCGTAATCATGGTTGCCATTTATGTCCTCCGGGGTCTAGACGTTATTCATAGAACGGTTATTGCCATTTTTGGAGATATCCCCCCCTACGGATTTCTCCTACTTTTGCACTAATGTGATATAGAATTTAATAATTCATAAAACAAGTAGGACTATTAGATTCTGATTTAGGAGTCAACTCTATAGACCATGTGGATTGAATATGCGATTTAACATATTCTTGATCATAAATCACTTTTCAAATCATTTCCTTCAAATTGATATCATTTGCAAATGCATAGCTATGTATTATAACCTGTACTACCACAATATTTTGATGATACAGTGTACATTATTACTGATATTGACTATCGCGATTTCTACAAATACCCTTAATATAGGTCATGCGCGTCAAAACATTTCTGAAGAAATTTACAATATGTTCGGTAATTTAACACCGGATCATCTTGGAATCAGCAATTTCTCTTATGAACGTCCTAGTGGGTTCTCAATAAGTTCCATGCCAAGCATCAATACGAGTAATAATTCAATAACGAATACGCAATAATATTGGACAAGGCTTGTGCAGACAGAATTAATGAATTAAAAATATCAATCGATTCTGATGGATTTCTTTTGTATCTAGGGAAGTCAGACCATAATTGTTGGCTTAATAGGCTATACGTAAGGAACAATATAGAAAAAAGGATCTAAAAACATAAATGAAATAGCGTGGATGAGATTTTATGAATTTTCTGGGTTATCTATCTTTTTTCCTAGCTGTGATTTTCGCAGTATTTATGAATTTTCTGGGTTATCTATCTTTTTTCCTAGCTGTGATTTTCGCAGTATTTTTTATCGTTTGCATGGCTATTCAACAAATAGTAACTTATCGTAATATCCTAGAAAAAGCAAGAAAATTTTCTAACAATAAATTTTCTCTGAAGAATTAGTTTAACAAAATAGATTATTAATAACTATTCCAAATAAAAAATTTCTATATCTGAAAAGCAATTGAAAGGAATATAATTCATCAAGAAATTAAGGATATGGTTGATTACAGTCTATACAGAAGAGATCCACTTTGGATAGAAATTGTCGATTTTCCATAGGTAAATTGCATTTATCACAAACAAATTCTACAATAGGAATTTTAGCAGTATCCATGTCTAAATAATTAGGTGTATCATGTAATTTCTTATAACTATCAAACACTACAGTAGAACTAAAGTCTTGAATATCAACACTAGTGAGTAAGAGCCTTGGTTGTCCTTCTAGTCGAGTCTTTATTGGAAAGTCTACAAACTTGGATAAATAATTCTTTAGTGGTGTAAAATCATATTTCCACCATGGTAAAAAATCTGTAAAAGGGGTTTAGGAATTTTGAACCTATAGGAGGAACAGATCTAAACACATTTGGAACACCACGAGGAGTAAAAGCAAATTCAAAAATGGACCAAAATCTCCTTGCATTTTCTATATCTGCTAAATCTTGATTGAATATTTTCATATAATCCCATGAGTAATGAACGATTGAATTTTTGTGAAATAGGCTATCTGCTATTGATGGACACATAAGGCCATCCCAGAATTCTAAAAGTGTCTCATCAGAACCCCTCCCCCCAACTATTATTTTTTAAATAATGACCCATCAAAACACTGGAGTTTATAGCACCTATTGAAGTCCCTGCTATAATATCAAACAAACTTCTGTCCAAACTTGCCTTCCGTGCTTTTTTATAGATTTGTTGATAAGTGCCCGCTTCGTAGGCGCCTAGTGCGCCTCCACCCTGGAAAACAAGAGCCTCATAATAATTATCCTCATTTGCTGTCATTTATAACATTCTCCAATCGATGTTTATTCATTAAATTGTATCCACAAATTCAAATTTAATCTTTTGAAGGTATGCAGTATAAGTCAAGAAGGGTTGATAATATTAATCATATAGTAGATCTCTTGCGTAATTAGAAGGGATTGACCCCATCTGTTATCTGTGATTAACATCTGGTCCTAAACAGGATTCATTATTCTGTAGTTTACCAGTCCTGATACTGTATCTGAAACCCT
>JBBRRF010000290.1:0-3188 GCA_038200885.1 Candidatus Nitrosocosmicus sp. | reverse complement strand
GGTTTTGTGATAGGGTTATTGTTTAATCCATTTTTGCATAAAATTCTATATACTGTCATATGTCCAACCTTTATGTTATGTTGGTTTGCAAGAGTTCCCTGTATTTTGTGTGGACAATAATTGTATTTCTTTGAATGTTTTGAAAATACCAATAATTGATTTAATCATCTAACTTACGTTACTATAAATATGTAGCTGGTTCGGTGGAACTCGTGTGGATATCCACATGGGTCTGGCATAAGGGCTTTTCCTTTAGAAAAGACGAATATCATCAATATTATCAATATTATCAAACTAAAATGAAATTTTCTGTGATGTATGTATTGAGAATTATATTAGTAAAATTACCAATATAGAGCATTATTTGGATTGGTTTAACGAATTTGCCAGAATTGATATCTCTTTTACCAAATCTTGTAGGTTTTTCTTTATTCTCTCCGTATATTTTGACACCCTTTGACCGTCTGGCAGGGACGGGTAAAATATCTTCGCTTTTGCCGCCCTCTCATCAACAGA
Source organism: Candidatus Nitrosocosmicus sp. (assembly GCA_038200885.1). Classification (GTDB taxonomy): domain Archaea; phylum Thermoproteota; class Nitrososphaeria; order Nitrososphaerales; family Nitrososphaeraceae; genus Nitrosocosmicus. The sequence continues at coordinate 2,672 of JBBRRF010000290.1, read as the reverse complement.
TTCATGAATAAAACAGGACATTCCTTCTAAGTCAGAAAAATGTGTAACATCATCGCGCATATCCACCAAATCTTTAATCCAATACTTGTTCTTTTCAATAATTTTGTTTAGTTCATCATAGTTATTCTTATTACCCTTTACATGACCACTTTCAATTCTTACTCTTATTTGTTTGATTATTTCATCCCCTTCATTTCCCCACGTATTAAGGTCCAATGTAAATAATAATCCAATCATTTGAGCTAATACATCAAGACAGCTTTTGCATTGGAACAAAAAGGATTCCGTACTAAATATGAGAATTGGCTCATCCATTGAATAAGACACATTTTCAGCAGTATACTCCACCGAAAATTCTTTAATTATTTTTTCTTCTCGTTCTTTAAAAATAAAAGAGTAATAGTTTACAGCATTTAGTTTATGTTTTAGTTAACCTAATTTTGATTTGAAAATTTCTGTTTTAAATTGATTGTCCATAATACGAATATTCAACAGTGGCTCAACTAAGCCATCTAACTCTTTATCCCAACTGTAGTCATGCTGCAAATAGACAAGAATATCAAGAATGCCGTTAATCGATTCGGTTCGACCGTCATTTTTTGTTGCAAAGTACTCTGCTGATTTTATGTATTTAGTTACATTAACAGTCAAGTATTCTGTAGGTTTCAATTGTCTCATATGACAATTTTTGAATTTTTTTCCACTATTACAATAACATAAATCATCTCTGCTAGGATGTTGAGACATTCATAATAATAATAACCCGAGGAATTTATTAATTTCAATTATTGATTAAAGCAGAGTGGTTTATATCTCTAAAATGGATACACCTTCAGTTATGAAAAACCGTCTTTTCCCTCGGCCTTTAGATTCTCTTTATTTACTAAATTTATTTACTTGATGACCATTTCCGTCTATCCTTGAATTCAATCTTGTTTACGACGTATGAAAGGAGTATGAGAATTATTTTGGATTGTTAATTTTTTCATATTGCACAATCACATATACAAAGATAATTATGGAATAAGCTATTGACAAATTTGTATAGTATGTTGAATCTGTACCCTTATGTTATATTTCCAATAGTGTCAAAATGTGAATCAAAAATACCGTTTTATCAATTTATTGGAATTAATAACCTTTGTAATTACCTTCTCTTGCTCTGGAGTTTATTCTGAATTAGAGATAATGGCTTGGGCAGATACCATAATTGCAACGGTAGATGTTGGAGACACCCCATCGGTTCTTGAGTATAACCCAAGTAATAATGACATCTATGTAGCCAACTCAGGTTCAAATGAGGTTTCTGTTATAGATAGCTCTGATTATACAGTAGTGGCAACTGTACCCCGTTGGTGATATGCCACAGTCTATAGAGTTCAATCCAAGCAATAACAACATCTATGTTTCTGGACAAGTATAGATAAAGTAGTAGTAATCCAAACTTTTCCATCTCCCCCTTCAGAAAAAGAAGGTATTGAAGGGTCAGGTAACAACATAAACATTCAAGTTCAGGATAATACAGGGAATAATGCTTTAGCGTAGTCTGGAAATGGTGAAATATATGCTGATGAAAATATCCTTCAAGGAAAGTCTGTAAATCAGGATAGTAATGTTGTGTCTTGAGAATAATAAGATGAGGCAAAATAAATAATCCAAGATAATGTTACTCCATCAAGCCTCCACAAATACCCTATTTTGATACCGTGAAGAAGAGATGGTATTCTGTAGTTTGTCAAGCATTATTATTGTTACTAAAACAGGTAGCGGGTTCGGTGGGATTAAGTCCCTTATGGTCTACGGGTTCGGTGAAAGCCATGAGGATATCCACATGGGTTTACTTGCAAAATTATGAGTATATAGACAGTCCGCGGAAATTATCAATTTCTCAGCCAAATTTGATTTTACGGGTTTAAGCGAGATGAACCACTCAAATCAATTCTCGGCTAGGAGAGGGATCGCAACTGTAGAAAGGAAACATGTAGCAAAAGGTGAAGAAGTCGATCTTATTTTTATTTTAAAACATGTTCAAATGCTTCTATCATAATTCCAAAAAATGTAGCAAGAAACAGCATATTCAAGTAATAGGCATAGGAAGGAGTCCTGAATCCAAGAACAATAGAAGACCACAGTTGAATGTGATTACGCTCTACCACTCATCCTAGTTATACTATTGAGATACTTTTTCATGTCGAGTATCGGTCAGTATGTGAAATGAAATAAGGTTTAGACCCGTCAAATTATTCCGCCTTTGGTGTTCCCAAAACAAATAGCATATAATGATCGAGTAATTTTTTCGTGTCACCACCAACATCTATCTTAAAAGTTGTATCTTCACCTGATTTCAGAGTTGGAAAATCGACTGTACCAGAAACTGTCCCAATTAAGTTATTATTAGTATCAAATAAAGCTGCATTGATGTCCACGTAGTTTACCCCCCCAGGAGAATTATTAACTATAGTTCCTGTTATGGCATCAGAGGTATCTCCCGCTCTTAAAGTATGTTTAGTTACATCCAATTCCTTTGTATGAAATACATTTGTATTTGCTCCAGAATTGGATGCCATACTATTATTTGTAATAGAATCAGAATTAGACGAGTCATCTTCGGATAAAAGTTTGGCAATTACTTCCGGTCCGCCTGTACCAAAGCCTTCATTTCCCCCCATAGT
>JBBRRF010000289.1:0-3190 GCA_038200885.1 Candidatus Nitrosocosmicus sp. | reverse complement strand
TCTACAAACCCTTTCAAACGATATAGTGGTAATAGTCAAATGATGTGCAGAATGGATGTGTGATTATCCCAGCTATAAACATTTGGAGAAAGTATGAAGGACTGTAAATGATGGTTCAGGTAATTATCTTAATTGGTATAGTATATCTATTCCGAAAGTAATCAAGTCAATATATAGGATCGGATTGAATCGATTGGAATCAAGCCATTCAAATCAAGCATCACTCCTATCACTGGAAAGGGTATCACTCTATCATGTATTTTATTTTCATCCATTTTATGTTATTGTATAAAGAATGCAGGTATTACCAAGGAATAACTATTCATGAAATTGATCATGTCTGAATAGCAACTCGTTACGATCAGCATCGATATCAATTGCTATAACTACAGGAGTATGTAAAGACTTTAGTGCCTCTCTTAAAACGCAAGAAAATTCGTCAGTATTGGTTACATTATATCCCTTTGCCCCAAAGCTCTCTGCAAGCTTGATAAAATCAGGATTATTGAAATTAGTGAAAACACTCCTACCGAATTCCAATCTTTGTTTTATAGATATCACACCTAAATCCGAATCACACCACACGACAATAATGATTGGAAGTTGTAATCGTACTGCTGTTTCTAGTTCTTGAACATTCATTAGGAAACCACCATCACCGCACATCGCCACCACCTTCCGAGTGGGACAAGCCAGTTGAGCACCAATTGATCCGGGAAGTGCAAATCCCATCGAACAAAATCCGTTACTTATTATACAGGTATTGGGACTAAATGTCTTGAAGATTTTTGCTATCCACAGTTTATGAGCTCCAACATCTGATATCAATATATCTTCTGAAGAAAGAACACTTCTAACATCATGAATTAATTTTTCAGGTTTGATCGGATAAGATTCATCATCAGTAAACTGCTCAATACGCCAATCCACCTCTTCTTTAATTTTCCTTAATCTTGACCTCGCGAGACTTATTTTTTGTTTATTAATAGAATTAATTTGAATTTCGTTCTGGTATCTCTTTACAGAATTTATAAGTAAATTTATAGCTAACTTTAAGTCACCAGAAATTTCTATATCAGGATTATAATAGTTGTCAACTTCTGCAGAGGTAGAATCAATATGAATTATTTTTTTGAGATTAGATCCATTCCAATTTTTAGGACTGTATTCAACCAAATCATATCCGATAGAAATTACAACATCGGCTAATTTCAAAGCGTGTAAAGCATAGTCTGATTCCTTTATCCCAATAGTCCCCATATGATTTGGAGAATTATCAGAGATTACCCCTTTACCCATGAATGTATTCATCGAATAAAATCCGGTCAAATCTGCAAATCTTCTAATAATATTTGAAGCGTTGTTTCGAATACAACCATTCCCAACTAAAATAACAGGTGCATTTGACATCAATATCATTTTAGTTGCATCATGTAGCCTTGATGGTGTAGGACCTGAAATTATATCTTTTTTACTACTTAGTGGTCTCAACAACGATTCCATTTTTGCCACGTCAACAGGCAAATCCAGGTGAGTTGCCCCCTTTTTTTCTTCAGTAGCAATCTTGAAGGCTCTTCTCAGAATTTCAGGTATGCCGTCAGCATCCCTTATGGACCACGTCCATTTGGTAATGGGAGTAAACATAGTTACAGGGTCCATGTTCTGATGAGATTCCTTATGCATCTTGGTAATTTCAGTTTGACCGGTAATTGCAAGAAGTGGGGATCGGTCAATATTAGCACTTGCTACCCCGGTGGTAAGATTAGTGGCCCCCGGACCAAGAGTTGCGAGACAAACACCAACCTTATTGGTTAATCTACCATAAACATCTGCCATAAATGCAGCCGCCTGTTCGTGCCTCACCAAAATAAATTTTATAGTTTCTGATTCTGAAATTGAAATCATTAGATCATTTGTTTCCTCACCAGGGATTCCAAAAATATATTCGACATTTTCAGCCTCAAGGCACTTTACAAATAGATCAGAAGCCTTCATCTATGAGAAGAAGCAACAGATCAATAATAAAAGTATGATCCAATGGTGCAATTGTGGATGATGAGGGTAAACATGATTGTCCTAACAATAGACAATATGAAATGTATCCACGTCTCATTTCTTGTTGTATAAAATAACTATGGGTCAGTAGAATGACTAACTCCAAGTTAGAGTCCGAATAGCCACGGGGTTTTTCCAATTTTAAGAATAAATTTGTCGCAAATTTGGATTTATTATTCATATCATACTCTGGTCATATCCAAAAAATTAAATTAATTAGTCCGAAAGGAAAAAAAGGAAATATTATCCCTGGAATTCTAATGTTTAGTTATGCCTTGTTGCATGATTCGTCTCTATCCCAAAATATTTAGCTAACTTCTTTCCATATGCCATGTGAAATGGTCAGACTACAACGAGTCTCTTGTAAGAAGAGGTGAAATACTACTTGGTTTTGACGTTATAGACAACTGGGATAAAGAATTAGAAGCAATGAACAGAGGTAAGCTAGGAGAACCATTTCACTACCCTGATACATTTGTTCTGATGTTAGGATACGCCAAAGCATACTTTCATTTACCGTATAGACAAACAGAAGGTATAGTCAAGGGCCATGCCGGTAATAGAATTTCATCCATTCCCGACTTTAGTACGATAAATAGAAGAGTCAACAGGTTGGATCTGAAAATAGAAAATAAGAACAAGAAATTGGAAGACGAATACATTATAATCGCGATATAGATAGTTCAGGAACCAAAATAACCAACAGAGAGGAGAATGGATGAACAAGAAGTGGAATATACAAAACAGGAAAGGATATTTAAAGGTCCATATTGCCGTTGACATAAAGACCAAGAAAATCTTGTCCATGGAAGTAACAGACGAACATGTACATGATAACAATGTGTTACCACTATTAGTTAATAATATTAGCAAAGATGGATTTGTATTAGATCAAGTTTTAGGTGATGGAGCGTATGATAGCAATTACATCTTTAGATTTCTGTCAGAGAGAGGGATTATGCCTTGTATAAAAGTCAGAAAGAACTCTAGGGTTAGATGGAAGACTGCAAATCTTTTTAGAAATTTGTCTGTTATAGCACAGAGAAACAACTATGAACGATGGAAAGACAGCATGGTAAGCTATGGACAGAGATGGATTGCTGAAACCGTGTTCTCATCTTTAAAAAGAATGTTT
>JBBRRF010000288.1:0-3191 GCA_038200885.1 Candidatus Nitrosocosmicus sp. | reverse complement strand
CTTCATGGTACTTGATACCTGTTTTCTTTTTGATAAGGTCCATTACCTCTTTGGTATCCCATCCGGTGTTGCTAGTTGACAACTCTGTTCTTATTTTCACGATGTCCTCTTTATCCATAATGGATGGCCTTCCACTTCTTGGTTTGTCTCTTAACCCTTCTAACCCTTCATCGTTGTATCTTTTATACCATTTATAGGCCCAGGCTCTTGATCTATGAAGTTCCAAAGATACTGCTTTGATGTGCTGTTTATCAAATGATACTCTAATTATTAGCAAGAGCCTTTCCTTTACAGAAGCATCATGTTCATTCTTGTAGGCCTTGTCGAGTATGCTTGATTTCAACTGAATACTATATCACAGTCAATGGTTAGCTAAAAACTTGTCTTTGAAATTAAGTTTGTCAGTATAGATTACAAATTATCATATGGTTTTTCGTTGTATTTTCTATATAGATCGGAAATATTCTTTTTACTTGCTCTATTAAAAAAGTCAATCGGGGGGTCCCGTTTGTTATAGCCTGATCCATTTACTTTATCCTCCTTTACACTTTGGTCTACAAGCTGATTGTTTAACTTGTCAATCGTGTTATCTTTTTCTACAAGCAGGTTGTTTAACTTGTCAATCGTGTTATCTTTTTCTACAAGCAGGTTGTTTAACTTGTCAATCGTGCTAACTTGTTCCTGTACTTTGAATTTCAGCTCATCCCTCTCATCTTTTAAATTTTTAATTCTTATGTCTTTAATTTTTAAATCTTCATTCATAGAATTTATTCTTCCATCAACTAAAGGTTTGGTTATCAGATATTCTTGTAAATCAGCTAATTTTATATTAAATTTGTGAGGTAAAACTTCTATATCATTTCTGAGTTTTCCGATATTACTTTTCATTGCATCAATTACCAGTACCCGCTCAGAAATATATTTTTCAAGATACTCCATATCTATCCCCCTCTCTTTTGCCATTTCAAAACCTCTCAGGATAGAATCAACTAGGGTTGGAAGATCCATGCTATTCTTGAATGCATATTCATGAAATTCTTCTATTATCTTTTCAGCTTTTTCCTCAGTTAATCCTAATCTTTTTACCTGATTGATGTATCTGATTGCAAAAAAGTAATCATTTATATCATATCCTGTGGCCTTTATCTGCACGGCCATCTCTCTTAGCTTGTCTATATCTGGAATGTCCTTTCGAAATTCATCTATTATCATAGACACAGCACCTGTACTGATTCCGTTGTTTTTGGCTATTTGTTCACGTTTTATTCCTTTAAGGTAGTCGTGTAATACCTTTATTTTTAGGTTATATGGTATAGTCATGATCCTTATCAAAAAAAAATATATAAAGCTTCACCGATTCTTCTAATATTATTAGGAGTAAATCAAAAAAACTGGTTGGATCTGAATAGAAAATTAAAGTATTTTATGAACCGATCTATTTTGACCAATTTTTTACAAGGATTTTAACATTGATTCGAACCCATTTGACACGGTTCTGACACCATTTAATGGGATTTTATGGTATTTAATGGCACAAAATACCCGCATATTAAATGACCGTGATGGTTAGCCATCTTGGAAAAAAGGTGATTCAATAATCCTCATTTTACACCTACAGAATAACAAACGTATATCCACTTGAATGCAATATGTCTACAGGTTCATGCTCGAATGTATACTTTTTCAACATTATTTTACCACCGTAGGATGGTAGATTATTTTCTAACTGCTGTGTAATGCAAAGGAGGTATAATATGTTATATTTTAGTATTTAAATCTGTAGATATAAACTGGCCTACAATAATCATCGACATAGTTTAATCAATAAAGAGTCTAAAAAAAGATCGCTGGTTGACCAAAAGTTGTTTAAAGCAATAACAGCAGGACAAAGTATGGCAATCGTCGTCGTTTATGGATTTTATTTGGTCGGTGAAGAAAATAGAAATAAAAAAATAAAAATAGAGTTTATTGTGGTCCTATTGCATTACTCCCATACTCTCTTGAGGTTGCAAACCTATGTTGTTACACGTAGTTTCAGCATCCCACCTGATGCACATTGTGCTTATTGAATGGATGCTTGGGCTTGACCGATTCCTTGCTGAGCAATATTGTTGTCATTGTCATTGTCATTGTCATTATTACCGTCACCATTACCATCGTCATCTTGACCATTTACAAATACAATGTTTTCAGCTGATTGAATATCTGTAACACAGACCGCTACTAACTCGTCATCATCATTGGCTATGGGGTCAAGTTTAAACGATACTACATCACTTACATCAGTCCCTGGTTCTAAAGTTATATCAGCTCCTAATGATGCTTCTGTGAATGATGGTACTACCTCAGTCCCGGTAAATGATGCTGGAATATCTCTCAAATCAGCAGTATTGTCTTCAATAGAGACCTCACCTGGTGATTCATATGTTATGGATTCAATTTCTAAATCATCGCCACAGTTATCAGATTCACTAGTTAAAGCAACAAAATGGTTGTGCCATACTGGGTCACTAGCATCCTCTTGCAGTTCGCTATCATGTACTCCTCCATGAGTTGTGGTAACTATCACTGCATCTAGTCCTTCCGCTGTTAAAATACCATATCCGAATGCACCTTCATCTCCGGTTGTTGAGATATGACCATGAGTTTCAAGAAATGCTTGCATTTCCTCAGAATCAGCGTCGATTATTGCTTCTCTTATGTCAAGATAATCACCATCATCATCACCATTTGATGTGGATGCAAATGCCAAACTCATAGGGGTTGTGACCAAGACAAGCAAAACGAAAATCGATAAAATCTCTTGATTTTTCATTTGATTGTATTAATATCAAATTATTTATAGCTTTTGGTAATTATTGTCATTAATCGCTGTAGGACCAAGGGACATATGTCATCCCTCCTCATAGCAGCAACTGGTACTGGGAGTATGTTTTCTAGCTCGAGTGCCTTTGCATAGCATACATATACCTATACCGTTTAGCACAAATAAAGGAACAAGGTTTATAGCTCGGATTAACAAAATATAATCTAGTCTAATCCATGGCAACAGCACTCACCAACAACAAAGCATCGTTTGTAAAGATCTATAAATCAGAACTAGACGGAAAGGTAAAGGTAAAGGTAAAGGAAAGGATGTTGCTTGTACTTGATGTTGTGTACCATGGTAAGATTGCATCCCATGTAGCCAG